>NZ_JBHYKH010000164.1:0-16977 GCF_042741275.1 Streptomyces sp. NPDC058964 | reverse complement strand
GGGGGGGGGGGGGGGGGCGGGGGTCGGGGGGGGGCGGGGCCCGCGGAGCCGCCGTGCGCTCCTCCTCCGGCACCGCCCCGGCCGCCGGCGGTCGTGGCGAGCTTGGGCGCGGGGCGGCCGCCCCGGCGGCTCTCGATCAGGCCCACCGCCCGCTCCGGCAGCCACGCCGACGCCGTACCGCTGTCGTCCGAGCCCGAGCCGAACAGGTGCGGGGCGAGCTGGGCCTGGAGATCGGCCGGGTTGGGGCGGGCCGTGGCCTCCATCTGCATGCAGGACTCGATGAGCGGGCGCAGCTCGTCGGGGAGGCCTTCGAGGTCGGGGCCCTCGCGCAGCAGCATGAAGACCGTCTCGACCGGGTTGGCACCGTGGAAGGGCGGGTGCCCGGTGGCGGCGAAGACCAGCATCGAGCCGAGCGAGAAGACGTCGCTGGCGCCGGTGACGCTGCGGGAGTCCTTGGCCTGTTCCGGGGACATGTAGGCGGGCGTGCCGACGGCCACGTTCGTCATCGTCAAACGGGTGTTCGAGACACCGGACGCGATACCGAAGTCGATGACGCGGGGGCCGTCCTCGACGACGAGCACGTTGGAGGGCTTGAGGTCCCGGTGGACCAGTCCGGCGCCGTGAATGGACTGCAGGGCCTCCGCCACGCCCGCGGCGAGCCAGCGCACCGCCTGGGCCGGGAGCGGCCCGCACTCGTTCACTATCTCCTCGAGCGAGGGCGCGGGTACGTACGCGGTGGCCAGCCACGGCACGGCGGCGCGCGGGTCGGCGTCGACGACGGCGGCCGTGTAGAAGCCGGAGACCGCGCGGGCCGCCTCCACCTCACGCGTGAAGCGGACGCGGAAGAGCTGGTCCTCGGCGAGCTCCGTGCGGACCGTCTTGATCGCCACGCGGCGGCCGGACGCCGAGCGCGCGAGATAGACCAGCCCCATACCGCCGGCACCCAGCCGTCCCAGCACCTCGAACGGCCCGATCCGCCGAGGATCGTGCTGCGTCAGCTGATCCACCACTTGCCTGCCACCTCCCCGTACGGGCCACGACACCCACATATGTACGCGACCCCGTGCAGCGTCTCACCACCGCACCGCCATGGCGGCACGCACCCCGATTCTTCCTGGCCCGGGCACCGGTTGCGAACCCGGTGATTAATCGGGGTGTCTCGTGATAAGTGAGACATTTCAGCGCCGCAACAGTGCGAACGACGCCCCCTGATTGTCGGTGACGACGGCCACTGTGCCGTACGACGTCTCGAATGGCGGAGCCTGCACCCGCCCGCCGAGCCGCTCCACCTCCTCCACCGAGGCCGCCACGTCCTCCACCCGGAAGTGGACGAGGAAGTGGGGCGGCATCTCGGCCGGGAAGACGTCGGAGACGGGGGCACGGCCGAACTCGGGCTCGGTGTCCGAGTCGAACAGGGCATCGTGGAAGAGACCGCCGTAGAAGGCGTTGGCCGCCTCGGTGTCGCGGGCGTACAGCTGGGCCCAGCCGAAGGTGCCCGGCACGTTCCGCTCGCCGAAGCCGGGGTGGCTGCCCGCCTGCCACAGCCCGAAGACGGCACCCTCGGGATCCGCGACGAGGGCGGCCGTGCCCAGGTCGTCCTCCGGCAGCGGCACCCTGACCACCCGCCCGCCCCCCGCGACGATCCGCCGGCACAGCGCCTCCGCGTCCGGCGTCGCGAAGTACACCGTCCACACGGTGGGCATCCGGCCGTCCGTCTTGTGCGCGAGCGCGGCTACCGGCGAGCCGTCCTTCCGGGCCCATGCGGCGGTGCCATGGGGCGCGGATCCCTCGTCGAAGGTCCACCCGAAGAGCTCACCGTAGAACCGCTTGCCCGCTTCCACGTCGGGAAGCTGCGCGTCCACCCAGCACGGGACGCCCTCTCCGTACACCGATGCCCTGTTTTCGGCCATGCCGCCAAAGTAACCGCGTCGCGCGCAACCCGCAGACCAGGCACACCACCCTCCGTACCCCCATGCACCCCATTTGCAGTCGGCCGAATCGCGCTCCCATCACCCCTCGGTAAGCTGACGGCATGACAGGACAAGTGCGTACCGTCGACGGCCGCGTGGCCGGTCGACGTGGGCAGGCGACCCGGCAGAAGCTGCTCGACTGCCTCAGCGAGATGCTCAGCTCCTCCCCCTACCGGGATGTCAAGGTCATCGATGTCGCCCGGAAGGCGGGCACTTCGCCCGCGACCTTCTACCAGTACTTCCCGGACGTCGAGGGCGCCGTCTTGGAGATCGCCGAGCAAATGGCCACCGAGGGAGCCGGGTTGACCGCGCTGCTCGAAGGACGGTCCTGGGTCGGCAAGGCAGGCTGGCAGACCGCGCAGGAACTCGTCGACGGGTTCCTGGAATTCTGGCGCAGGAACGACGCGATCCTGCGCGTCGTCGACCTCGGCGCCGCCGAAGGGGACAAACGGTTCTACAAGATCCGCATGAAGATCCTGAACTCGGTGAACAACTCCCTCTCGGACTCGATTGCCGAACTCCAGTCCAAGGGCAGGATCGACAAGGACGTGAACCCCGCGGCGGTCGCGGGCTCGCTGGTCGCGATGCTCGCGGCGGTGGCCGCGCACCAGAAGGGCTTCCAGACCTGGGGCGTCAAGCAGGCCGAACTCAAGCCGAACCTGGCCCTGTTGGTACATCTGGGCGTGACCGGCAAGAAGCCGGCGAAGTAGCACGCCTCCTCTTTCCAGGCCCCAAGTCCTGTCACGCGGGCGGTGGTTCACCCAGGTGGACCCCCGCCCGCGGCGCTATGCGGGCAGCGGCCGGTCCCGCACCACGTGCTTCATCACCAGCGTGGACGTCAGCCTCTGCACCCCGGGCAGCGTCGCCAGCCGCTCGTCGTACAGCCGCTGGAAGGCGGCGAGGTCGGCGGTGGCCACCCGCAGCAGATAGTCCGGCTCGCCGAACAGCCGCTGCGCGTCGAGCACGTACTCCACCTCGCTCACCGCACGCTCGAAGTCGGCGACCGTGTCCCGGTCCTCCTGCCGCATGGACACGAAGACCAGCGCCTCGAAGTGCAGCCCGAGGGCGGCCGGGTCCACCACCGCCCGGTAGCCCTGGATGGCCCCGGACCGCTCCAGCTCCCGCAGCCGGCGGTGGCAGGGCGAGACGCTCAGCCGCACCCGCGCGGCCAGCTCGGTCACGGTCAGCCGCCCGTCCTGCTGGAGCTCGGCAAGGATTTTCTGGTCCACGTCGTCCATGAAGAAGATATTTCCCCAGAATCCGTGATCACGGGCAAACTTCAGCAACACTTTCGGGCCATTCACGCCTAATGTCCCCGGTATGGATGCGGGAGCGTTGATGTCATTCCTGGCCGTGGACCTGCTGCTGGTGTGCGTGCCGGGTGCCGACTGGGCCTATGTGATCGCGGCCGGTCTGCGCGGGCGCTCGGTCCTGAGTGCGGTGGCGGGCCTGGTCTGCGGGTACGCGCTGCACACGGTGCTGGCGACGGCGGGCCTCGCCGTCCTGGTCGCGGGCTCACCCGGCCTGCTCACGGCGCTGACCGTGGCCGGCGCCGGGTATCTGGTGTGGCTGGGCTGGGGAGTGCTGCGCAGGCCGGCGGCGCCCGCCGCGGCGACCGAGGACGCCCGGCACCGCGGCTCCCGCGTATTCCTGCGCGGCGCCACGATCAGCGGCCTCAACCCCAAGGGCCTGCTGCTCTACCTGTCGATCCTCCCGCAGTTCCTGACCCTCAGGGGCGCCCATCTGCCCGTACCGGCCCAGACGGCCACCCTGGGCCTGCTCCACATGGCCTGCTGCGCCGTCGTCTACCTGTCCGTCGGCGCCCTGTCCCGCGCCCTCCTGTCCGCCCGCCCCGCGGCCGCCCGCGCGGTGACCCGCACCTCGGGCGCGGCGATGCTCGGAATCGGCGCGTTCCTGCTGGTGGAGCGGCTGGCGACGCTCTAGTCGACCGGAGCGCGCCGGACGATGCGGAACAGGCGGATCTCCCGCTCCACCCGGGCCTGGTAGGTCGCGTACGGCGGCCAGAAGGCCAGCAGCGCCTTCCACGCCGCCGCCCGTTCCTCTCCCGTCAGCAGCGTGGCCGTGACGGGTATGTCCTCGCCCTTCCAGCTGATCGTGGCGTCGGGGCGGGCCAGGAGGTTGTGGGTCCAGGCGGGGTGGTCGGTGCGGCCGAAGTTGGAGCCGACGAGGATCCAGCCGCGCCCGCCCTCCTCGGGCATGCAGGCCAGGGGAGTTCGGCGGGGCAGTCCGCTGCGGGCGCCGGTGGTCGTCAGCACGACACCGGGCAGCAGCTGCGCGCTGAGCAGCACCCTGCCGCGGGTGATCCGGTGGACGCCCCGGTCGAGGGCCGGGACCACATGCGGGGCGACCTTGGCGAAGCCCCGGGTGGAGGACACCTTCTGCACCATCCGCACTCCGAAGCCGGCCATCAGACCGCCACCTCCGCCCGCTGGAACAGCCGCGCGGAGTCGGCCGCTCGGGCGCGCAGCCGGTGCACCGGCCCGAACAGCAGCTCGTCCCCCGCGGCCCGCTTGAAGTACAGATGGGCCTCGTGCTCCCAGGTGAACCCGATCCCGCCGTGCAGCTGGATGCCCTCACCGGCGGCCGTCCGCAGCGCCTCCAGCGCCTGTGCGAGGGCGATACCGCCCACCCGCTCGGCCCGGACGGCGCTCGCCCATGCCGCGTAGTACGCGGCCGAGCGGGCCGCCTGCACCTGCACGTACACATCGGCCAGCCGGTGCTTGACCGCCTGGAAGGACCCGATCAGCCGCCCGAACTGCTCCCGCTGCTTCACATACTCCACTGTCCGCCCCAGGGCCCGGTCCGCAGCCCCGACGGCCTCGGCGGCGAGCACGGCGGCGGCGGTGTCGCCGAGTGCGGAGAGGGCGGCGAGCACGTCCGAGTCGGCCGGTCCGAGCACCCGGGCCTCGACGTCGCGGAGTTGTACGCGCCCCTGCGGCCGGGTGGCGTCGAGGGCGGTCTGCCGTGTCCGCACCACCCCGGCCGCGTCCCCCGCCACCAGGAAGAGCAGGATCCGCGAGCGGGCGAACCCCCCGGTGTGGGCGGCCACCACGAGGAGGCCGGCACTGTGCCCGTCGAGGACCTGCTCCACCTCCCCGTACAGCCGCCATCCGTCCCCCGCCCGCCTGGCCTGCACGCCGCCCGCACGGCCGCCGCCCGCCCACTCCCCGCCGTTGTCACCGGTCAGGGTGAGGACGGAGGCCAGGGCGGAGCCGGGCACGGCGAGGGCGGCGGTGAGCGCGCCGGAGGCGAGCCGGGGCAGCAGGTCGGCTCGCTGGGCGTCGGTGCCGAGGGCGAGGATCAGCGGCGCGGCCAGGACGGAGGTGGCGAGCAGCGGGGTGGGGGCGAGGGCTCGGCCGGTCTCCTCGCAGGCGAGGGCGAGCTCGGTGACCGAGCAGCCGACCCCGCCGTACTCCTCGGGGAGGGCCAGCCCCGGCAGGCCGAGCTGGTCGGCGAGGGCGGCCCACAGGGCGGGGTCGTGTCCGGCGGGGGTGTCGAGGGCGGTGCGCAGTTCCTCCGTGCCGCAGCGTTTGTGCAGCAGTTCGCGCAGGGTGCGGCGGATCTCGTCCTGTTCGGCGGTGAGGCGCGTGTCCATGGTTCTTCCCTCCGGCCCGATCTGACCGCCCGATCTGACGGGCCGTCATGTTAGGCCCGGGAGGGCGGGATGCCCAGAGGTTCGACACCTGCCGCGGGCCGCTATATCTGATGTACCGTCAGATTCATGTCACCAGCGAGCAGCAGGAAAGTCGCCGTGGTGGGCGTCGCCCTCTCCGACTGCGGCCGCGTGGACGACGCCACCCCGTACGCCCTGCACGCCCAGGCGGCCCGCCGGGCCCTGGCGGACGCGGGCCTGGACCGCGCCCACGTGGACGGCTTCGCGTCGGCGGGCCTGGGGACCCTGGCGCCGGTGGAGGTGGCCGAGTACCTGGGCCTGCGCCCCGCCTGGGTCGACTCGACCTCCGTCGGCGGCTCGGCCTGGGAGGTCATGGCGGCCCACGCGGCGGACGCGATCGCGGCGGGGCACGCGAACGCCGTGCTGCTGGCCTACGGGTCGACGGCTCGGGCGGACATCCGGGCGGGCAGACGCACGGGGAACCTGTCCTTCGGCGCCCGGGGGCCGCTCCAGTTCGAGGTGCCGTACGGCCACACGCTCATCGCCAAGTACGCGATGGCCGCCCGCCGGCACATGATCGAGTACGGGACGTCGCTCGAGCAGCTGGCGGAGGTGGCGGTGCAGGCCCGGGCCAACGCGGCCCTGAACCCGGACGCCATGTTCCGCGACCCGCTCACGACGGACGACGTCCTGTCCGGCCCGATGATCGCCGACCCCTTCACCAAGCTGCACTGCTGCCTGCGCTCCGACGGGGGCGCGGCGGTGCTGCTGGCGGCCGAGGAGTGCGTACGGGACTGCCGCACCGCCCCGGTCTGGATCCTCGGCACCGGTGAACACGTCTCCCACGCGGCCATGTCCGAGTGGGAGGACTTCACGGTGTCACCGGCGGCGGTGAGCGGGAGGCTCGCGTTCGAGCGGGCGGGAGTGACGCCCGGGGAGATCGACTTCGCCGAGATCTACGACGCCTTCACCTACATGACCCTGGTGACCCTGGAGGACCTGGGGTTCTGTGGGAAGGGCGAGGGCGGGGCGTTCGTGGAGAAGGGCCGGCTGCTGGTGCGCGGCGGGCAGCTGCCGGTGAACACGGACGGCGGCGGGCTGTCGGCCCAGCACCCCGGCATGCGGGGCCTGTTCCTGCTGGTGGAGGCCGTACGGCAGCTGCGCGGGGAGGCCGGCGACCGTCAGGTGCGCGTGCCCGGCGGCCACTTGCCCCGCCTGGGAGTGGCCTCGGGGACCGGCGGGTGGTTCTGCTCGTCGGGGACCGTGGTGCTGGCACGGGACTGAACCCGGCTCACCCGGAATCACCGGGGCCCTCGTGGTCATGGCGGACGACCGCCCCGGCCCGGTCGTCCGCGAGCTGGGCGAGTGCCGGCGGACGTACTTCCCGCCTGCGCCCGGGCGGAGGGAGGAGCGCGACCGGCCGCCGGGCGTGCGGCGGTTCACCGGGCCGACGCGGCCCGAGGTGGTGCCGGAGTGATACTCACCCCATGGCAGCAACGGATCTCCATGAACTCCTGAGGTCACTTCGGGTGTGGGCGCCCGGTGTCACGGAGCTACCCCCCTTCGACCCGGGAGCGGCGCCCTCGAGCCCCGTCCCGCTCTTCACCACGTGGTTCGCGCAGGCAGTGACGGCGGGCCAGACCGAACCGCACACCATGTCGCTGGCGACGACGGACGAGGACGGCCGTCCGGACGTACGGATCGTGATGCTGCACGGCGCCGACGCGGACGGCTGGGCCTTCGCGACGCACGCCACGAGCCGCAAGGGCGGCCACCTCAGCGCCCGCCCGCACGCGGCCCTCGCCTTCTACTGGCCGGTGCTGGGCCGCCAGGTGCGGGTCCGGGGCCCGGTGACGTCCGCCCCGTCCGAGGAGAGCCAGGCGGATCTCCATGCCCGCTCGACGGGGGCGCTGGCCGCGGCCCTGACCGGTCGGCAGAGCGAGGTCCTCGGGTCGGTGGAGGAGCTGCGGCAGGCCTCGGAGGCCGCTTGGGAACAGGCCCGCCGAAACCCGGCCGCCCCGTCTCCGACCTGGACGCTCTACCGGCTCCGGCCCGAGGAGGTGGAGTTCTTCCAGGGCGATGCGGACCGCAGGCATGTGCGTCTGCTCTACCGGCGCGCGGGTGAGGGCTGGACCCGGGAACTGCTGTGGCCGTAGGCCACGGGGACCGTCCCGCGCCCTCCCTTCGGCCCGGCCCGCTCAGTCCCCGAGCCCGTACACCGTGAAGTCGGCGACCTCCCGATAACCGACGCGCCGGTAGAGGGCGTTGCTGGTCGGGTTCGCCAGGTCGGTGAACAGCAGCACCTCACCGGCCCCGGCCGCCAGCGCGGCCCGGCTCACCGCGACGGTGGCCGCGCCCGCGTATCCGCGTCCGCGCAGCCGTGCCGGGGTGTAGACGGGGGCCACCCGGACCTGGCCGGCGACCTGGCGGGTCACGCCGGCCAGGGAGACGGGGGTGCCGTCGGGGGTTTCCCAGAGGGTGACACCGCCGTGGGCGATACGGGCGTCGGCCCACTCGCCGGGGGCGAGGTAACCGGGTTGTCCGGTCGCCTCTCCGAACTCCACGAACCAGCGCATCAGGAGGTCCCGGTCGGCGGGCCCGGCGACTCTGGCCCGCCCCTCGGGTACCGGCTCCGGTGTCTGCAGCTCGCCGAGCCTGTAGAGCCGCTGCCGCTGGCGGATCCTCCCGCCGGCCCCCGTCCGCCGCTCCCACGCCTCGGCGAAGGCGGCCGCGGTGCCGGTCTCGCCGGAGACACCGGGGACCGGGTGCCCGAGAGCGAGCAACCGGGCGGCCAGGGCGTCGGCCTCGTCCGCGGTGAGCGGGGTGAGGTTCAGCTGGTGCGGGGGTGTGTGCAGGAAGGCCGCCCGGACTCCGCCGTCCTCCGGCTCACCCAGGAATCCGAACAGCGGTGCCTTGTCGCCGTAGATACGGAGTCCGCGCTCGCGCAGGGCGTCCGTCACCGTCAGGGGCACCGTGTGCAGGGCGGGGCGGGAGCGCAGGAAGCCACCCGCGCGGGAGAGGAAGACGTCCAGGTCATCGGTGAGTTGCCAGTCGTGTGCAGGAGCCATGCCTCATGGTCCCCGGCAGACGGCGCGACCCGCGCGCGAATTACCGCTCGTGCGCGTCGGGGTCGGGGTCGGTGGCGAGGCGGGCGTGCAGGTGCACGTCACGGAAGGCGTCCGGCCTGCCCGCTTCGGGCATCGCGCCCCGCAGTGTTCCCTCGTAGGCGAAGCCGCAGTTTTCGGCGATCCGGCACGAGGCGCCGTGGCCGACGGCGTGGCCCAGTTCCAGTCGGTGCAGGCCGAGTTCGGTGAAGGCCCAGCGGGAGGCGAGGGCGAGGGCGCGCGTGGCGACGCGGCGGCCGCGGGCCTCGGGAAGGACCCAGTAGCCGACACGCGCGACACGGGTGACCCGGTCGATCATGTTGAGGCCGATGTGCCCCAGCGGGTTCCCGCTGTCCGCGTCCGTGACGCAGAAGTGCGCGCACGTGCCCTCGTCCTCCCTCTCCGCCTGTGTGCGCAGGGAGGCGCGTGCTCCGTCGAGGTCGGTGACCGCCGACAACGGCGTGTTCCAGCGCCGGAATTCGGGATCTGAACGGCCGCGCAGCCAGGTCGCCACGTCGGAGTCCGCGCTCGCGTCCCAGCGGCGCAGACGCAGACCTCGGCCGAGGGGCCCGGGGCCCGGCCGGGAGGGGGTGCGTTCGTGTGCGGCAGACATGGCCCCATTGAATCCGAGGGCGCCGGTCAGCCGCCCACCGGGCCGAAGACCGGCACGCCGTCGCGGAACCCGACGGCCAGTTCCGTCCCCGCGCGCAGTTCCTCCGCGGCCAAGCCCACGATCTCCGTCATCATCCGCGGGCCCTCCGCGAGGTCGACCACGGCGGCGACGTACGGGGTGCGCTCCCCGAAGGGCGGGAGGTCGTTGCGGTGGACCACCGACCAGGTGTAAAGGGTCGCCCGGCCGCTCGCCTCCTCCCAGGTCACGTCCTCGCTCCAGCAGTACGGACAGAACTCCCGGGGGTAGTGGTGGGCCCGGCCGCAGTCCCCGGACCGGCAGCGGCGCAGCAGCAGCCTGCCCTCGGCGGCCGCGTCCCAGTAGGTGCGGGTGAAGGCGTCGGCCTCCGGTACGTCGAATCGCGCCGGCCCCATCAGACCCGCCCCATCAGAACCACCCCAGGGCCGCGTCCAGCGACCACGACTGCCATGCCATTCCGAAGAACCCCACCACCGAGATGAGCGCCATCATCGAGTTCTGCCCCTGCTCCGCCCAGTCGTGGATCATGAGGACGAAGTAGAGGAGGTTCAGGAGCAGCCCGGCCACCAGGGCGACCGGGGTCAGGAAGCCCAGGACGAGGCCCAGGCCCAGGGCCAGCTCCGCGTAGGCGACGACGTACGCCATCACCCTCGGCCGCGGGCCGACCACACGGTCGAAGCCCGAGCGGACCGCGGACCAGCGGTGCTTCTCCGCCACGCCCGCCGCCCAGGCGATCCCGCTCCCGGTGAACCAGGTCTTCTTGTCCTTGTGCCGCCAGCTCTCCAGCCACCACAGGCCGAGGCCGATGCGCAGCACCGCCAGCCACTGCGCGCCACTGAGCCAGATCGCGTCCATGGATCTGACGGTACGTCAGATCCCCTGGAATGCCGAGACCCGGTCCGGAATTGGCTGCGGATCGCCCGTGGGGGCCGTCTGTGCCCCATGAAGGCGTTTCCCACACCCCGCCCACAACCAGGTCGTCTACGCCACCGGTTCCCCCCAGCCCTCCTACAGGCGTGATCAATCCGCAACCAATTCCGGTCTTGACCGAGACCCATCAACGTGGGATGTGATTACGCTCGCGCTCATGGCCGACTCCAGCGACTCCAGCACGCCCGCGAGACCCTCCGCCCCATCCGCGGACCGCCTCGCCGACCGTCCCGTCTACGTCATAGGCGGCGGCCCCGGCGGACTGGCCATGGCGTACGCGCTGCGCGCCCGGGGCGTGCGGGCCATCGTCCTGGAGAAGTCCGACGGGGTGGGGGCGTCCTGGCGGCGCCACTACGACCGGCTCCGGCTGCACACCACCCGCCGGCTGTCGGCCCTGCCGGGGCTGCCGATCCCGCGCCGGTTCGGGCGGTGGGTGTCCCGGGACAACGTCGTGCGGTACCTGGAGAAGTACGCCGAACGCCATGAACTGGAGATCGTCACCGGCGTCGAGGTCTCGCGCGTCGAGCGCCCGGCCGACGGCTCGGGCTGGCTGCTGCACGCCTCCGGCGGGCGCGAGCTGACGGGCGGCGCGGTGGTCGTCGCCACCGGCTTCAACCACACCCCGCGCGTGCCCGACTGGCCCGGACTCGAGGAGTACGGCGGGGAGTTCCTGCACGCCGGTGAGTACCGCAACGCAGGGCCCTACGCCGGGCGGGACGTCCTCGTCGTCGGCGTGGGCAACACGGGTGCCGAGATCGCCGTGGACCTGGTGGAGGGCGGCGCCTCGCGGGTGCGGCTGAGCGTCCGCACCGCCCCGCACATCGTGCGGCGGTCGACCGCCGGATGGGCCGCCCAGTACTCGTCCGTGCTGGTACGGCACCTGCCCGTGGGACTCGTCGACCGGCTGGCCAGGACGATGGCCCGGCTCAGCGTGCCGGACCTGTCGGCCCACGGGCTGCCGCGCCCCGGCACCGGGCTGTACTCCCGGGCGAAGGAGGGCGCGGTCCCGGTCCTGGACGTCGGCCTCGTCGATGCCGTACGCAAGGGCAGGGTCGAGATCGTGGCCGCCGTCGACGCGTTCGAGGAGGGCAAGGTCGTCCTCGCCGACGGTACCCGGATCTCGCCGGACGCGGTCGTCGCCGCCACCGGGTACGCCCGCGGCCTGGAGGGGCTGGTCGGCCACCTGGACGTGCTCGACGAGCGGGGCAGACCGGTCGTCCACGGCGCCCGCACCCCGCAGAACGCCCCCGACCTCTACTTCACCGGCTTCACCAACCCCATCAGCGGAATGTTCCGCGAGCTGGCGATCGACGCGGAGAGGATCGCCAGGCGTGTCGCCCGGAGCGCGGCGGGCCGGAACTCCCCGATCCCCGGCTGACCCGCGGGCCTCAACTCCCCGGCGTACGGATCCTGTTGCCCGAGATTCGGATGTGACGCGGGAGCTGTACGCCACCGTCGTGCGGGGCCAGAATGTGAGCACTGCTCAACTTTCCGGCTCCACTCCCTCTCGCTCATGACGGAGGACGCACGTGGCACGCGAAAGACAGCTCTCCCGACGTTCCCTGCTCGGCGGCGCGGCCGCCGCGGCCGGAGCCGTCGGCCTCACCGCCACCACCGCCGGTACGGCGTCCGCGGCGGCCACCCGCACCGTCGACGTGGCCGTCGTCGGGGGCGGGCTCGCGGGCCTCACCGCGGCCCGTGACCTGGTGGCCGGCGGCAGGTCCGTGGCCGTCCTGGAGGCGCGGGACCGCGTCGGCGGGCGGGTGGTGAACCTGAATCTGCCGGGCGGCGGGTTCACCGAGGGCGGCGGCGAGTTCATCGGCCCCACCCAGGACCGCATCAAGGCCCTCGCCGACTCCCTGGGGGTGGCGACCTTCGCCACCTACAACACCGGTGACAACCTGCTCTACAAGGACGGGAAAAGGACCCCGTACGACACTCGCGGGATCCTCGGGTCGGTCCCGCCCGTGGACGCGGCCGGGCTCGCCAACGCCGCGATCGTGCAGTCACAGCTCGACAGCATGGCCAAGCAGGTACCGGTCGACGCGCCGTGGACCGCGGCCAAGGCGGCGGAGTGGGACAAGCAGACCTTCGAGAGCTGGCTGAACACCACCGCCGTCATCCCGTCGGCCAAGTTCCTGATCGACGTGGCCTGTACGTCGGTCTTCTCGGCCCAGCCGCGCGAGCTCTCCCTCCTGTACGTGCTGTACTACATCGCCGCGGCCGGGAACTCCTCCAGCGCCGGCACCCTGGAACGCCTCACCGACACCGCGGGCGGCGCCCAGGACTCCCGCTTCGTGGGCGGCTCCCAGCAGGTGCCGATCAAGCTGGCGGCGACGCTCGGCGACCGGGTGGTACTGGGCGCGCCGGTGCGGTCCGTCGCGCGGTCGGGCAGCCGCTACGTGGTCACCGCGGACGGGATCACGGTGACCGCGACCCGGGTGGTCGTCGCGGTGCCGCCCCCGCTGGCCGGGCGCATCGCGTACGACCCGCTGCTGCCCGCCGAGCGCGACCAGCTGTGCCAGCGGATGCCGATGGGGTCGATCGGCAAGGCGATCGCCGTCTACGACACCCCGTTCTGGCGGGCCGACGGGCTGAACGGGCAGGCCGTCAGCGACTCCGGCGTGGTCCGCTCGACGTTCGACAACTCGCCGCCCGACGGGTCGTACGGCGCGCTGATGGGCTTCATCGAGGCCGACGAGATGCGCGCGTACGACGCGGCGAGCGTGGACGACGTCAGGGCCGCCGTGCTGGAGGACTACGCGAACTACTTCGGGGACAGGGCGAAGTCACCCGCCTCCTTCGTGCTGCAGCGCTGGGACAACGAGGGGTTCTCGCGCGGCGGACCGGTCGCCTACGCCCCGCCCGGGGTGCTGACCGCCTACGGGCCCGCGCTGCGCAAGCCGGTCGGCGGGATCCACTGGGCCGGGACCGAGACCTCCACGTACTGGAACGGCTACATGGACGGAGCGGTGCGGTCGGGCGAGCGGGCGGCCAAGGAGGTGCTGGCGGCCCTTTGGGGCAGGTCCTGAGGGCGCGGCGTCATCCTGTTCGTCAACCTTTGCATGCAGGACCATTCCTGACGTTGCGTCAGTTCAGTAATCTGACACTGCGTCAGTTAATGCTGTCACACAGGAGCGGGCGGACCGATGCTTGGATCAACCCACGGCACCCTCACCACCGACTCCCGCCGGGCCCGGGTCATCGCCTGCGGTGAGCTGCGTCCCGGGCCCGCCGTCCACGGCCGGGCCGCCGACGTGGACGACCTCGACGTGAGCGGGCGGCCGCTCTACGCGGACGTACCGGATCTGGAGCGGTTCTTCCGGCCCGAGTCCGTCGCCGTGATCGGCGCCTCGGACGCCGAGGGCCGGCCGAACACCGGAATCACCCGGCAGCTCCTCGCCTGGGCCGAGCGGGTGGGGGCCCGGGTTCATCCGGTGCACCCCACCCGGCCGTCCGTCTTCGGCATCCCCTGCGTCCCCGCCGTCGCCGGCCTGCCCGAGCAGGTCGACCTCGCCGTGCTGCTGGTCGCCGATCCCCTCCCGGTGGTCGAGGAACTCGCCGAGTCCAAGGTGAGGTTCGCCGTCGCCTTCGCCTCCGGGTTCGCCGAGACGGGCGAGGAGGGGGCACGGGCCCAGGCGCGGCTCGCGGCTGCGGTGCGGCGGTCGGGTCTGCGGATGCTCGGGCCGAACACCAACCTCAACGCCTTCGAGCGGTTCCGGGAGGACCTGCCGGGACAGGCCATCGCCCTGATCACCCAGTCCGGCCACCAGGGCCGGCCCGTCTTCGCCCTCCAGGAGCTCGGCATCCGGCTCTCCCACTGGGCCCCGACCGGCAACGAGGCCGACCTGGAGACCGCCGACTTCATCTCCTACTTCGCCGAGCGGCCCGAGGTCGGCGCCATCGCCTGCTACGTCGAGGGGCTCAAGGACGGCCGCTCCTTCCTGCTCGCCGCCGACCGCGCCGCCCGCCGCAAGGTGCCCGTCGTCGCTGTCAAGGTGGGCCGCACCGAGGCCGGGGCCCGTACGGCCGCCTCGCACACCGGCAAGCTGACCGGCGCCGACGACGTCGTGGACGCGGCCATGCGGCAGTTCGGGGTCGTGCGGGTCGACGGGCTCGACGAACTCCAGGACACCGCCGCCCTGCTGGCCCGCGCGCGGGCCCCGCTCTCCGACGGGGTCGTCGTCTACTCGATCTCGGGCGGCACCGGCGCGCACGTCGCCGACCTGGCCGCCGGAGCGGGACTGCGGCTCCCGGTCCTCTCGCGGAGCAGGCAGGCCGAGCTGCACCAGTGGATACCCCGGTACCTGAGCGTGGCCAACCCGGTGGACAACGGGGGGCACCCGGTCGGCGACCGGCGCGGACGCAAGATCATCGACTCGATCCTCGACGACCCCGAGGTGGGCGTGCTGATCTGCCCGATCACCGGGCCCTTCCCGCCGCTGAGCGACCGGCTCGTCCGGGACCTGGTCGAGGCGGCCGAGGCGAGCGACAAGCTGGTGTGCGTGGTGTGGGGGTCGCCGGTCGGCACCGAGCCGGCGTACCGCGAGGTCCTGCTCGGCTCCTCCCGTGTGGCCACCTTCCGCACCGTCGGCAACTGCCTCACCGCCGTCCGCGCCTATCTCGACCACCACCGCTTCGTCCGCTCCTACCGCTCCCCCTTCGACGAGGCACCCCGCACCCCCTCCCCCTCCTTCAAGAAGGCGCGCGCCCTGATGCGGCCGGGGCAGCAGCTCAGCGAGCACGCGGCGAAGCAGCTGCTGCGCGCGTACGGCATACGGGTGCCGCGCGAGCAGCTGGTGACCAGCGCGGCGGCGGCCGTGCGCGCGGCCGGGCAGGTCGGCTACCCCGTGGTCATGAAGGCCTCCGGCGCGCAGATCGCCCACAAGACCGAACTGGGCCTGGTCAAGATCGGCCTGACCTCCGCCAGCCAGGTCCGGGACGCCTACCGCGAGCTGACCGACATCGCCCGCTACGAGGGCGTCACGCTGGACGGGGTGCTGGTGTGCCAGATGGTCGAGCGGGGCGTGGAGATGGTCGTCGGCGTCACGCACGACGAGCTGTTCGGGCCGACCGTGACCGTGGGTCTGGGCGGGGTGCTGGTGGAGGTGCTGCGGGACGCGACGGTACGCGTCCCGCCCTTCGGTGAGGAGCAGGCCCGGGACATGCTCTCCGAACTGCGCGGACGCGCCCTGCTCGACGGGGTCCGGGGGCGGCCGCCCGCCGACCTCGACGCCCTCGTCGAGGTCGTCCTGCGGGTGCAGCGCATGGCGCTGGAACTCGGGGACGAACTCGCCGAGCTCGACATCAACCCGCTGATGGTGCTGCCCAGGGGGCAGGGCGCGGTGGCACTCGACGCGCTGGCGGTGTGCCGGTGACGGCCGGGACGCCGGGCGTGCCGGAGACTTGGGTGCGGCACGAGACCCGCGACCACGTCTCGCTCATCACCCTCGACCGGCCCGAGGCCCTCAACGCCCTCAGTCCGGTCATGCGGGAGCGGCTCGTGGCGCTGCTGTCGGACGCCTCGGCCGACCCGGACGTACGGGCCGTCGTGCTGACCGGGACGGGCCGCGGCTTCTGCGCGGGAGCGGATCTGCGGGGCGGGGCGGCGACCGCCGAGCGCGTCCCCGGTGACGTCGCCCGCACCCTGCGCCTCGGTGCCCAGCGGCTGGTGGCGGCCGTCCTCGACTGCGAGAAACCCGTGATCGCCGCCGTGAACGGCACGGCGGCCGGGCTCGGCGCACACCTGGCGCTCGCCTGCGATCTGGTCCTGGCCGCCGAATCCGCCCGGTTCATCGAGGTGTTCGTGCGGCGCGGCCTCGTACCGGACGGCGGCGGCGCCTACCTCCTGCCCCGGCTGATCGGCCCGCAGCGAGCCAAGGAACTGATGCTCTTCGGCGACGCGCTCCCGGCGGCGGACGCCGAGCGGCTCGGCCTGGTCAACCGGGTCGTGCCGGACGGCCAGCTGGACAAGACGGCCCGGGAGTGGGCGGCACGGCTCGCCGCCGGTCCCACCCGGGCACTCGCCCTGACCAAGCAGCTCGTCAACGCGTCGCTCGACGGCGACCGGGCCTCCGCGTTCGCCGCCGAGGCGGCCGCGCAGGAGATCAACATGACGACGGCGGACGCCCGGGAGGGACTGCGGGCGTTCGTGGAGCGACGGAGCCCGGAGTTCGGGGGGCGGTGAGGCTCAGGCGGCCGCCGCCCGCTTGAGGATCCACAGCCGGCCGGCGTCCGGGTCGCCGAAGAGCACGAACAGCTCGGGGGCCTCCTCGGTGCCGCCGACCGACCAGTGGGTGTCCTCGCCGCAGTCGCCATCCAGCCGTACGGTCACGCCGCCTCGCTCCCTGCCGCCCGCGTCGGAGAAGGGCTGCCAGGTGCCGGAGCCGCCGCACGTCACGAAGTCCTCTGCGCCGAAGTCCTCGTAAGCGGTTTCGGTCGCCAACCTCGTGACCTCGGCCCGCCCGCCGGGGTGCAGCCGCAGCTCCGATCCGCTCGGGCCGCGCCAGACCCCGGCGAGCTGGGCGGTGGTCAGCTTCGGGGGTTCGTACTCGGGGACCAGTCCGGCGACGGCGGCCGCGATGCCGCCGCCCAGGGCCAGGAGGAACAGGGGGACGGAGGCGAGCGCCGAGCGCCACCACACGCCCCACGGCCGCCACGCGCGCGTAGGGGCGTAGGCGACCCCGAGGG
>NZ_JBHYKH010000163.1:0-17027 GCF_042741275.1 Streptomyces sp. NPDC058964 | reverse complement strand
GGATGGTGCGGCGCAGCGGCCGGGCGCCGTACTCCGGCTGGTGGCCGCGTTCCGCGATCCAGCCGACGGCCGCGTCCGTGAACTCGACCGTGATGTCCTGGGCCTGCAGCAGCCGACGGGTGCGCTCCAGCAGCAGGTCGGTGATCTGCCGCAGCTGCTCGGCGGAGAGCTGCCGGAAGACGACGATCTCGTCGATGCGGTTGAGGAACTCCGGCCGGAAGTGGTCGCGCAGCGGCCGCAGGATCCGCTCGCGCCGTGCCTCCTCGTCGGCCTTCTCGCCGGCCGGCCCGAACCCGACGCCGGCGCCTCGCCGGGTGATCACGTCGGAGCCGAGGTTGCTGGTCATCACGATGACCGTGTTGGTGAAGTCCACGGTGCGGCCCTGCGAGTCGGTGAGCCGCCCGTCGTCCAGGACCTGCAGCAGGATGTTGAAGACGTCCGGGTGCGCCTTCTCCACCTCGTCGAGCAGGAGCAGCGAGTACGGATGCCGCCGCACCACCTCGGTGAGCTGACCGGCCTCCTCGTGGCCCACGTACCCGGGCGGCGCGCCGACCAGGCGGGAGACGGTGTGCCGCTCCTGGTACTCGCTCATGTCCAGCCGGACCATCCGGTCCTCGCTGCCGAAGAGCGCCTCGGCCAGCGCGCGGGCCAGCTCGGTCTTGCCGACACCGGTCGGACCGAGGAACAGGAAGCTGCCGATCGGCCGGTCGGGACTGGCCAGCCCGGCACGGGAGCGCAGCACTGCCTCGGCCACCACGGCCACCGCCTCGTCCTGCCCGATCACCCGCTGACGGAGATGCTGCTCCAGCCCGAGCAGCCGCTCCTTCTCCTCCTGGGTGAGACGGCTGACCGGGATGTGGGTCAGCCGGGACACCACCTCGGCGATGGCCTCGGCCGTCACCTCCAGGTGCTGTCCCTCGTCGGCCTCCTCGTCGCCGCTGGTCTCGGTGATCCGCTGCTTGAGCTCGCCGATGCGGTCGCGCAGCTGCGTGGCCTGCTCGTACTGCTCGTCCGCGACCGCCTGGTCCTTGTCGCAGGTGAGCTGCGCGAGTTCGCGCTCCATGGCGCGCACGTCCGTGCCCTTCGTCCGGGCGCCCAGCCGCACCCGGGCTCCGGCCTGGTCGATCAGGTCGATGGCCTTGTCCGGCAGCCTGCGGTCGGTGAGGTACCGGTCGGACAGCTCCACGGCGGCCACCAGGGCCTCGTCGGTGTAGCGGACCTGGTGGTGGGCCTCGTAGCGGTCGCGCAGCCCGCGCAGGATCTCGATGGTGTCCTCGGAGGTCGGCTCCGGCACCAGCACCGGCTGGAAGCGGCGGGCCAGCGCCGCGTCCTTCTCGATCCGGCGGAACTCCTCCAGCGTGGTCGCGCCCACGACGTGCAGCTCGCCGCGCGCCAGGGCGGGCTTGAGGATGTTGCCCGCGTCCATCGCCCCGCCCTCGCCGCCCGCGCCGGCGCCGACGACGGTGTGCAGCTCGTCGATGAAGACGACCAGCTCGTCGGAGTGGTCGCGGATCTCGTTGACGATGTTGTTCAGACGCTCCTCGAAGTCCCCGCGGAAGCGGGTTCCCGCGACCACGCCGGTCAGGTCCAGCGCGACCACGCGGCGGCCGGTGAGCACGTCCGGCACGTCTTCGTCGGCGATCCGCTGGGCGAGCCCCTCCACGATCGCGGTCTTGCCGACACCCGCGTCACCGATCAGCACCGGGTTGTTCTTGCCGCGCCGGGAGAGCACCTCGATGGTCTGCTCGATCTCCTCGTCGCGCCCGATGACCGGGTCGATGCGTCCCTCCCGGGCCTGTTCGGTCAGGTCCCGGCCGTACTTGTCCAGGGTCGGCGTCGTCGTCGGCCGCTGCCGCTCGGCTCCGGGGCGGGCCCGGTCGGTCTCGGGTGCGTCGGACGATCTGCCGGTGGCCGCGAAGTGGGCGGCGCCCAGGATGTGCCCGGCGGCCGAGTCGGGGTTCGCGGCCAGCGCGCTCAGCACGTGCTCGGGGCCGATGTACCCGGCGCCGCTCGACCGTGCCAGGTCGTGCGCGTCCAGCAGGGCCCGTTTGACGGCCGGGGTCAGCGAGAGGGAGGTCGGCTGCGGGACCTCGCCCGGCGGGTGCTGGACCGGACCGGACCGCTCGTCGATCTCCGTGGCGAGGGAGTCCGGGTCCGTGCCCGCGCGGCTGAGCAGACTCCGGGTGGGCTCGGCGGAGAGGGCCGCGCGCAACAGGTGCTGGGTGTCCAGGTCCCGGCTGCCGTGCTCGGCGGCGTACTGGGCGGCGCCCCGCACGAGCTCCCTCGCCGGCTGGCTCAGCATGCGGCCTATGTCGATGTGGCGAGGGTTGTGCTGGGGGCCGCCTCCGCCGAGGAAGCGGGACAGGAAATCACCGAAGGGGTCGGGAGGGTAGCCGTCGGTCATGACGTTCCGTTCCTTTGGTGCTGGTTCATAACACCTTGGCACGGATGGCCCGCGAAGGCACGTGCGGGGCGTCTGCCCCTGAAGACTTCCCGACCGGGGCCTTCGCGCCGGGCCTCAGGACGGCTGCCGTGCCGTGAGGATCCGGGGGCCCGCGTCCGTGATCGCCACCGTGTGCTCGGCGTGGGCCGCCCGCGAGCCGTCGCTCGTCCTGAGCGTCCAGCCGTCCGCGGCCGCGTAGTAGCCGTCGGTCCCGCCTGCGATGAGCATCGGCTCTATCGCCAGGACCATCCCGTGCCGCAGGCGAAGGCCACGACCCGGCCGGCCCTCGTTGGGCACCGGGGGGTCCTCGTGCATGCGGCGGCCCACGCCGTGCCCTCCGAAGCCGTCCGGGACGCCGTAACCGGCCTCCCGGCACACCGAGCCGATCGCATGGGCGATGTCCCCGACGCGGTTGCCGACGACGGCGGCCGCGATGCCGGCCGCCAGCGCCCGCTCGGCGGTGCCGATCAGGCGCCTGTCCGCCGGGCGCGGCCTGCCCACGGTGAAACTGATCGCCGAGTCGCCGACCCAGCCGTCCAGTGCGGCGCCGCAGTCGACGGAGACCAGGTCGCCGTCGCGCAGACGGTAGCGCCCCGGGATGCCGTGGACGATCGCGTCGTTGACGGAGGCGCAGATCACGGCGGGGAACGGGGTCGGGGCGAAGGAGGGGCGGTAGCCGAGGAACGGCGAGGAGGCCCCGGCCTCGCGCAGCACCTCGCGCGCCACCCGGTCCAGTTCGAGCAGGGAGACGCCGACGTCCGCGGCCTCCCGCACGGCGGTCAGGGCGCGACCGACGACCTGGCCCGCGGCGTGCATCGCGTCGATCGACGCGTCTGTCTTGAGTTCCACCATGCCAATTACTATACCGGTATTAGAATAACGGCATGGTGCGCACCCCTCTCACTCCCGAAGAACGCGAACGCGGCGAGCGGCTCGGCCGGCTGCTGCGCGAGGCCCGTGGCGGCCGGAGCATGGCGGAGGTCGCGGCCGAGGCCGGGATCTCCGCCGAGACGCTCCGCAAGATCGAGACGGGGCGGGCCCCGACTCCGGCCTTCTTCACGGTGGCCGCGCTGGCGCGAGCCCTCGGGCTGTCGATGGACAAGCTCGCGGAGCGTTGCGAGCCGGTCGCGGCCTGATGTCAATCGGTCTCGATAGCGCGCGCATCGGTCAAGATCGCGCAATGAGGCTCCCGCGCTCCCACTGAAAACTCCCTGTAGCAGCGCCGTAACACGACTGGTGTTGCCTACGGAACCGGAGTGCTCCGGTCTGGGGGGAGTTGGGCGATGACTGTTGATCAACTCCCCGGTCGGATGCGGGAGTTCACGAACTACCTGGACGGTCTGCTGGCGCGTCTGGACCAGGGTGGCGGCTGGTGCGGGGTGTTCTGGCAGCGTGACCCGGACGGCATGCGGGCCTGTATCGAGGGCCGTGAGGTGCCCCCCTGGGACGTGGTGGAGGCGCTGCTCCAGGACCTGGCGGCGACGTACGGCGCCGATGCCGCCGGCCGGGAGGCGGAAGGGGCCCGGACGCTGCACGCGGCCGCCCTCGCCGCGTACGACGCCCGGCCGGGCGGCCGGGACGCCCTGGGGGACCAGCTCGACGTCATGCTCCGCGAGCAGCGGTACGCGGCCGAACGGCAGGCGGAACTGGCCCGGTCGCTCGCGGTCGCGACCACCCGGGAGGAGGCCGAGGGCATCCGCGTCGACCTCGCCTGGGCCCAGGACGACCACGAGCGGGCGACGGCGCGGTGCGCGGAACTCCGTTCCCGCATGGCCGAGTCGGACCGGCGCGGGGCCGGCGGCCCGGCCCCCGCCGCCGGGCCCGCCCCCGCCAAGCCCCGCAAACGCCGCCGCGGCAGTGCCCGCTTCGCCGGGATGACCGAGGACGGCGCCGCCCCCGCGGTCGTACCGCAGGACCCCGTTCCGGCGTCGCCCGCTCCCGCAGCGCGCCGCACCCCGCGAGGGGCCCGGTTCGCCGGGGCCGCCGAGCCGACGGAGCGGCCGGAGCCGCAGGTGGCGCAGCCGGACGCGGCGGCGGACCGCGCGGTGGCCGGGGCCGTGGAGACGCTCGAACGGCTGCGCGGCGAGGGCCGCAGCGGCGAGGCGCACGCCCTGCTGGCCGAGATCGCCCACTGGCCCGTCGCCCGCCTCCCGCTGCTCGCCGCGGGGCTGCAGGGCGCCGGGCTGGGCGCAGACTGGGCGACCCTGCTCTGGGAGGCCGCCTCGCTGCCCGCCGACCGCCTGGTGGCGGCATCCGACGCACTGGTCGCGGCCGGCCGCGCCGCCGACGGCCGGCAGATCCTGCGGCAGGGCGTCGTGCGGCCCGCCGGCCAGATCGGTGAGGCGGTGCTGGGGCTGGCCGCCGAAAGGCGGACCCGCGAGGTGCGCGCCCTCCTCGACGCGTACGTCCGCGTCCGCACCCCCGAAGAGGCGGCCCGCAGCGCCGCCCCGGACCCGCAGCGCCTGGTACCACTCCTCCTGGAGGCCGCCCGCGGCGTGTCGGAAGAGCGTCACTGGGACCTCGTCCACGCCCTGCGTGTGGCCGGTTTCGGCGTCTGACCGGCGCGCCGGATCACCCACAGGAGTGTGAAACGTGATCGACTCAGCGGGTTGACGACAATGGTCTTGGCAAGGCCGTCCCCGAGGCTTACGTTCGACCCTCTACGACCTGCGTCTACGGGCGTAGAGGCTCTGACGTCCCGCCGAAGGAGCAGCTCATGGCCAACGTCGTACGTGCCGCCCTGGTCCAGGCCACCTGGACCGGCGACACCGAGTCCATGGTGGCGAAGCACGAGGAGCACGCCCGCGAGGCGGCCCGCCGGGGTGCCAAGGTCATCGGATTTCAGGAAGTCTTCAACGCCCCCTACTTCTGTCAGGTCCAGGAGCCGGAGCACTACCGCTGGGCCGAGCCGGTTCCCGACGGGCCGACCGTGCGCCGCATGCGGGACCTCGCCCGGGAGACCGGCATGGTGATCGTCGTCCCGGTCTTCGAGGTCGAGCAGTCCGGCTTCTACTACAACACCGCGGCCGTGATCGACGCCGACGGCACCTTCCTCGGCAAGTACCGCAAGCACCACATCCCCCAGGTCAAGGGCTTCTGGGAGAAGTACTACTTCAAGCCCGGCAACGCCGGCTGGCCGGTCTTCGACACCGCCGTGGGCAAGGTCGGCGTCTACATCTGCTACGACCGCCACTTCCCGGAGGGCTGGCGGCAACTCGGCCTCAACGGCGCGCAGCTGGTGTACAACCCGTCGGCCACCTCACGGGGGCTCTCCGCCCATCTGTGGCAGCTGGAGCAGCCGGCCGCCGCCGTGGCCAACGAGTACTTCGTCGCCGCCATCAACCGGGTCGGGCAGGAGGAGTACGGCGACAACGACTTCTACGGGACGAGCTACTTCGTCGACCCGCGCGGGCAGTTCGTGGGCGAGGTCGCCAGCGACAAGGCCGAGGAACTCGTCGTCCGGGACCTCGACTTCGACCTGATCGAACAGGTGCGGCAGCAGTGGGCGTTCTACCGCGACCGGCGCCCCGACGCGTACGAAGGGCTGGTGCAGCCGTGAACGACTTGTACGACCGCCACCGCCAGGTGCTCCCCGACTGGCTCGCCCTCTACTACGAGGACCCCCTCGAGATCACCCACGGCGAGGGCCGCCACGTCTGGGACGCCGACGGCAACCGGTACCTCGACTTCTTCGGCGGCATCCTCACCACGATGACCGCGCACGCGCTGCCCGAGGTGACGAAGGCGGTGAGCGAGCAGGCCGGGCGGATCCTGCACTCCTCCACCCTCTACCTCAACCGGCCGATGGTCGAACTCGCCGAACGCATCGCCAAGTTGAGCGGCATCCCGGACGCCCGTGTCTTCTTCACCACCTCCGGCACGGAGGCCAACGACACCGCCCTGCTGCTCGCGACCACCTACCGGCGGACCAACACGGTCCTGGCCATGCGCAACAGCTATCACGGCCGCTCCTTCAGCGCGGTCGGCATCACCGGCAACCGCGGCTGGTCACCGACCGCGCTGTCCCCGCTCCAGACGCTCTACGTCCACGGAGGCGTGCGCACCCGGGGCCCGTTCGCCGAGCTGAACGACACCGGGTTCATCGCGGCCTGCGTGGCGGACCTGAGGGACCTGCTCGGCCACACCCGTCCTCCGGCGGCGCTGATCGCCGAACCCATCCAGGGCGTCGGCGGCTTCACCTCGCCGCCCGACGGCCTGTACGCGGCCTTCCGTGAGGTCCTGCGCGAGCACGGCGCCCTGTGGATCTCGGACGAGGTGCAGACCGGCTGGGGCCGCACCGGAGACCACTTCTGGGGCTGGCAGGCGCACGGCCGCGGCGGGCCGCCGGACATGCTCACCTTCGCCAAGGGCATCGGCAACGGCGCGTCCATCGGCGGCGTCGTCGCCCGCGCCGAGATCATGAACTGCCTGGACGCCAACAGCATCTCGACGTTCGGCGGCACCCAGATCACCATGGCCGCGGGACTCGCCAACCTCACCTACCTCCTCGAACACGACCTCCAGGGCAACGCCCGGCGCGTCGGCGGACTGCTCATCGAACGGCTGCGGGCCGTCGCCGCGCAGTTGCCGGGCGTCCGCGAGGTGCGCGGGCGCGGGCTGATGATCGGCGTCGAACTGGTGAGACCCGGGACCGACGAGGCCGACCCGCGGGCCGCGTCCGCGGTCCTGGAGGCGGCCCGTGAGGGCGGGCTCCTCATCGGAAAGGGCGGCGGGCACAACACCAGTGCCCTGCGCATCGCACCGCCGATGTCGCTGACCGTCGCGGAGGCCGAGGAGGGCGCCGCGATCCTCGAACGCGCTCTGAGGAGCACCTACTAGGCAAGAGGTTGAGCATGGCCACCACCTTGGAGCCCCGGGGGTTCACGGAGGCTCCGGAACCCGTGCTGTCGGTCCGTCAGATCCTGGCCCTGGAACGGGTGCTGGCCGGTGAGCCCGAGGTGGTGGCCGGCGCCGGGCAGCTCGACCGGCCCGTGCGCTGGGTCCACGTAGCCGAGGCCGCCGACGTCGGAGTGATGCTCAGCGGCGGCGAGATGGTCCTCACCACGGGTGTGCTGCTCGCCGGCGACGAGGGCAAGCAGGCCGAGTACATCCAGTCGCTGCACCGCGCGGAGGCCGCGGCCGTCGTCCTGGGCCTCGGCCGGGCCTTCCCGGCCCCGCCGGATGTGATGCGCCGGGCGGCCGAGCGGTGCGGGCTGCCCATGGTCGTCCTGCACCGGCCGTTCCCGTTCGCCGAGTTGACCGAGGAGGTGCAGTCCCGGCTGGTACGGCGGAAGTTCGCGGCCGTCAGCCTCTCGGAGTCCGTACGGACGGCCCTGACCGGGCTCATCACCGCGGGTGCCCCGCTGCAGCGGCTGCTCGACGAGGTGACCCAGCACAGCGGCTGTCCGGTCGTGGTCACCAACCTCGCCCACCGGGTCCTGGCCACGGCGGGGGAGCGGTCCGCCGTGGACGACGTGCTGCGGGACTGGGAGCGCATCGCCCGGCAGGCGGGCGGCAGCGAGGGTGACGGGTGGATCCGGGCCGAGCTCGGCGGGCGCGGGGAGCGGTGGGGCCGGATCGTGCTGTGCGGGTACCGGGGCGACACCGCCACCGGGCGGCTGCTCGCCGACCGGGCCGCCGAGGCGCTCGTCCTGCACCGCATGCTCGCCGGCGGCTCCGCCCACACCTGGGAGGAACAGTCGGCGCAGAGCCTGCTGACCGACCTGGTCTCCGGTGTCGTACCGGCCAGACAGCTGCTGCCGCGGGCCCGGGCGGCCGGACTGCCGGTCAACCGGCGGGCCTTCGTGCCCCTGGTCGTACGGGACGGCGAGCCCGCCCAACTCGAGCGTGTCCTGCGGCTGCTGGGGCTGCCCGGACTCGTCGCCGAACTCGCCGACGGTGCCACCGCCGTCCTGCTCAGCCTCGCCCGCGACCAGGACGCGGCGGCGCTCGCGGCGCACTTCGCGACGCGGCTGCGGGCCGAGTCCGCAGTGGCCCGCACGGTCGTCGCCGCGGCCGACCCGCGCACGGTGTGGGACGAGGTCCCCGCCGGGCTCCGCGAGGCCCAGCACGTCGCGGACGCCGTCGCCGATTCCCCGGACGCCCTGTGCCTGCCCGCCGTCGTACGCCTCAAGGACGTGCATCTGCGCGGCCTGATACGGCTGCTGCGGGACGACCCGCATGTGCAGTCCTTCGCGGAGCGGGAACTGGACGGCCTGCTGTGCGACCCGGGCCAGGACCTGCTGGACGTACTGCGCACGTATCTGGCGACCGGCCGCAACAAGTCCCGTACCGCCCAGCTCCACCACGTCTCCCGGCCCGCGCTCTACCGCCGCCTGGAGGCGATACAGACCCGGCTCGGCGTCGACCTCGACGACTTCGAGCAGGCGGCCTCGGTGCACATCGCGCTCCTCGCGCATGATGCGCAACAGCAGTGAAACATGCGACGACCTGGGAAAACGGCGGTGAAACATGGGCCGGCCAATGCGTGACACCGTGACACGCCGAACGCCCGCAGACGTGACACGATGCAACTCAAAGCGCGGATCCGGACTTTCTAGTCTCCTCCCACACCGAGTGACCGGAGGTCCCGATGAGCAGAGTGATCCGCGCCGCCGTCTTCCAGACGGCCTGGACCGGCGACAAGGAATCGATGATCCAGGTACACGAGCAGGCGGCCCGCGACGCGGCCGCGCAGGGTGCTCGGGTCCTGTGCTTCCAAGAGCTGTTCTACGGGCCCTACTTCTGCCAGGTCCAGGACAAGGCCTTCTACGAGTACGCCGAGCGGATCCCGGACGGCCCGATCGTCAAACGCTTCCAGGCCCTGGCCAGGGAACTGGGAATCGTCCTCGTCCTGCCCATGTACGAGGAGGAGCAGCCCGGCGTCCTGTACAACACCGCCGCCGTGATCGACGCGGACGGCTCGTACCTCGGCAAGTACCGCAAGCACCACATCCCGCAGGTCCCGGGATTCTGGGAGAAGTTCTACTTCCGCCCGGGGAACAGCGGCTGGCCCGTCTTCGAGACCGCCGTCGGCCGGATCGGCGTCTACATCTGCTACGACCGCCACTTCCCGGAGGGCTGGCGTGCCCTGGGCCTGGAGGGCGCCGAGATCGTCTTCAACCCGTCGGCCACCTCGCGCGGTCTGTCCCGCTACCTGTGGCAGCTGGAGCAGCCCGCGGCGGCCGTCGCCAACGAGTACTTCGTGGGCGCCATCAACCGGGTCGGCGTGGAGGACCTGGGCGACAACGACTTCTACGGGACGAGCTACTTCGTCGACCCGGAGGCCCAGTTCGTCGGCGAGGTGGCGAGCGACAAGGAGACCGAACTCGTGGTCCGCGACCTGGACCTGGCCAAGCTGCGCGAGGTACGCGACCGCTGGCAGTTCTACCGGGACCGCCGTCCCGACGCGTACGCCCCGCTGACCGCCCCGTAACCGGCCGGCACCGCCGTCGGCCCGGCGCACGGGGACCGGGCCGGCGGCCCCTACCGATCCGCACCACACCAGTGTTGAACACGGCAGGAGAGGGAGAATGAGCAGCCGTACCGTCATCCGCGGCGGTCTCGTCATCACCGCGTCCGACGAGATCCACGCCGACGTCCTGATCGAGGACGGCCGAATCGCCGCCCTCGTCGCCTCCGGCACCCCGGCCGCCGGGGCCTTCACCGCCGAGCGAAGCGAGACGGGGGCACCCCCGTCCGAAGGGTGGGGGAGGGTCATCGACGCCACCGGGAAGTACGTCATCCCGGGCGGGGTCGACGCGCACACCCACATGGAGCTGCCCTTCGGCGGCACCTACGCCGCCGACACCTTCGAGACCGGTACCCGGGCCGCCGCCTGGGGCGGTACGACCACGATCGTCGACTTCGCCGTGCAGAGCGTCGGCCACACCCTGCGCGAGGGCCTCGACGCCTGGCACGCCAAGGCCGAGGGCAACTGTGCGGTCGACTACGGCTTCCACATGATCGTCTCGGACGTCAACCAGGAGACGCTCAAGGAGATGGACCTCCTCGTCGAGGAGGGCATCACGTCCTTCAAGCAGTTCATGGCCTACCCCGGCGTCTTCTACAGCGACGACGGCCAGATCCTGCGCGCCATGCAGCGCTCCGCCGAGAACGGCGGCCTGATCATGATGCACGCCGAGAACGGCATCGCGATCGACGTCCTGGTCGAACAGGCCCTGGCCCGCGGGGAGACCGACCCGCGCCACCACGGGGAGGTGCGCAAGGCGCTGCTGGAGGCCGAGGCCACCCACCGCGCGATCAGGCTCGCCCAGGTCGCCGGCGCACCGCTGTACGTCGTCCACGTCTCGGCCACGGAGGCGGTCGCCGAACTGGCCAGGGCGCGCGACGAGGGGCTGAACGTCTTCGGCGAGACCTGCCCGCAGTACCTGTTCCTGTCCACGGACAACCTGGCCGAGCCCGACTTCGAGGGCGCCAAATACGTGTGCAGCACACCACTGCGCCCCAAGGAGCACCAGGCCGCGCTGTGGAAGGGCCTGCGGACCAACGACCTGCAGGTCGTCTCCACCGACCACTGCCCCTTCTGCTTCGTGGGCCAGAAGGAGCTCGGCCGGGGCGACTTCTCCAAGATCCCCAACGGACTGCCCGGCGTCGAGAACCGCATGGACCTGCTCCACCAGGCCGTCGTCGACGGGCACATCTCCCGCCGCCGCTGGATCGAGATCGCCTGCGCGACCCCGGCGCGGATGTTCGGGATGTACCCGAAGAAGGGCACCATCGCCCCGGGCGCCGACGCCGACGTCGTCATCTACGACCCGCACGCCGAGCAGGTCATGTCCGCCGAGACGCACCACATGAACGTCGACTACTCGGCGTACGAGGGCAGGCGCGTCACCGGCCGCGTCGAGACCGTGCTCTCGCGCGGCGAACCCGTCATCACCGAGCGGGAGTACACCGGACGCGCGGGTCACGGCGTCTTCACCCCGCGCTCCACCTGTCAGTACCTCAACTAGGAGTGGCGCCCATGGACTTCGGACTCGTCCTGCAGACCGATCCGCCGGCCTCCCGCGTCATCAGCCTGATGAAACGGGCCGAGCGCAACGGCTTCACGTACGGCTGGACCTTCGACTCCGCCGTGCTGTGGCAGGAGCCGTTCGTGATCTACAGCCAGATCCTCGCCAACACCACGAAGCTGACGGTCGGCCCCATGGTCACCAACCCGGGCACCCGTACCTGGGAGGTCACCGCCTCCACCTTCGCCACCCTCAACGACATGTTCGGCAACCGCACGGTCTGCGGCATCGGCCGCGGCGACTCGGCGATGCGGGTGGCCGGCCGCAAGCCCAACACCCTTGCCCGCATAAGCGAGGCCATGAAGGTCATCCGTGCCCTGGGCAGGGGCGAGGAGGCCGATCTCGGCGGCACGGTGGTGAAGTTCCCGTGGATCAGGCCGGGCGCCGAGGTCCCCGTGTGGATGGCCGCGTACGGGCCCAAGGCACTGAAGATGACCGGTGAGGAGGCCGACGGCTTCATCCTCCAGCTGTCCGACCTCTATCTGACCGAGTACATGGTCAAGGCCGTGAAGGACGCCGCCGTGGCGGCCGGGCGCGATCCGTCCGAGGTGAAGATCTGCGTCGCCGCCCCGGCATACGTCACCGAGGACGACTCGCCCGAGGCGCTGGCCCACGCCCGCGACCAGTGCCGCTGGTTCGGCGGAATGGTCGGCAACCACGTGGCCGACCTGGTCGCCAAGTACGGCGAGCACTCCGCGCAGGTTCCCGACGAACTCACCGAGTACATCAAGGCCCGTGAGGGGTACGACTACTCCCACCACGGGCGCAGCGGGAATCCCGACACCGAGTTCGTGCCCGACGAGATCGTCGACCGCTTCTGTGTCATCGGTACGCCCGAGATGCACGTCGAGAAGCTCGGTGCCCTGCGCGAGATGGGCGTCGACCAGTTCGCGGTGTACGACATGCACGACGCCCAGGAGGCCACCATCGACGCGTACGGGTCCCGGGTGATCCCGGCCGTCAACGGCTGACCTTCCCGTCCCCTCCCCTCCCCATCGATCTCCCCCTTCCCGCCGTCCCGGGAAGGGGGCCAGGGCGCTCTCCGCGCACCCCCCGCAGGAGCCACCCGCACGGCCTCTTCGTCCCACCTCAGTGATTGGCCTGCCCATGACCGACACCGCTCCCACGGCCATACCGCCGACCTCTCAAGTCACCCTCGCCGACGGCCGGGTGGAGATCGCCCCTGGTTCGCCGCAGCCCAGCGGCCCGTACGCCAACGAGGACCTGCTCCCGGTCCCCGCCGCCAAGCGCACCTGGACCACGTACAACTTCTCCGCGCTGTGGGTCGGCATGGCTCACAACACGGCCTCCTGGACGCTGGCCTCCGGGCTCATCGCGGTGGGCATGGACTGGAAGCAGGCCGTGTTCACCATCGCCCTGGCCAACCTGATCGTGCTCGTCCCGATGCTGCTCACCGGGCACGCGGGCCCGAAGTACGGCATCCCCTTCCCGGTCTTCGCCCGCGCCAGCTTCGGGGTCCGCGGCGCCAACCTCCCCGCTGTCGTGCGGGCGTTGGTGGCGTGCGGCTGGTTCGGCATCCAGACCTGGATCGGCGGTGAGGCGATCTACTTCCTGGCCGGCAAGCTGATCGGCGACAGCTGGACCGACGCCGGCACGATCGGCGGCTACGCCTGGACCATGTGGCTGTCGTTCGTGATCTTCTGGGCGATCCAGGTCGCCGTCATCTACCGGGGCATGGAGACGATCCGCCGCTTCGAGAACTGGGCGGCGCCCTTCGTGCTCGTCGGCGCGTTCGTGATGCTGGTGTGGATGAGCGACAAGGCGGGCGGCCTCGGTCCGCTCTTCGACCAGCCCTCCAGGCTCGGCTGGGGCGGGGACTTCTGGAAGCTGTTCTGGCCGTCCCTCATGGGCATGATCGGCTTCTGGTCCACGCTGTCCCTCAACATCCCGGACTTCACCCGTTACGGGAGGAGCCAGAAGGCGCAGACCTGGGGCCAGGCCCTCGGTCTGCCGACGACCATGACGCTGTTCGCCTTCCTGTCCGTGCTGGTCACGTCCGGCTCGCAGGCGGTGTACGGCAGGCCGATCTGGGACCCGGTCCAGTTGGCCGCGCGGACCGACAACGTGGTGGGCCTGCTCTACGCGCTGGTGACCGTGCTGGTGGCGACCCTGTCCGTGAACATCGCGGCCAACCTGGTCTCGCCCGCGTTCGACTTCTCCAACATCGCGCCCCGGAAGGTCAGTTTCCGCACCGGCGCCCTCGTCACCTGTGTCCTCGGTGTGCTGATCTTCCCGTGGAAGCTCTACTCGGACCCGCAGGGCTACATCTTCACCTGGCTCGGCCTGGTCGGCGGCCTGCTCGGCACCGTCGCGGGCATCCTCATCGCCGACTACTGGATCCTGCGCCGCACCCGCCTCGACCTCGCCGACCTGTACCGCACGGGCGGCCGCTACTGGTACGACGGCGGCTGGAACTGGCGGGCGGTCGTGGCCTTCCTGGCGGGCGGTGTGCTGGCCGTCGGCGGCGCCAGTTTCAAGCCGCTGATCGACGGCAGACCCATCCCGGCGCTGTCCTCCCTGGCCGACTACGGCTGGGCGGTCGGCCTGGGCACGTCGCTGCTGGTGTACCTGGCGCTGACACTGCTGACCGGCCGGAGGGAGGAGACCGCGGCCGTCTGACGGCGCAAGGACCGGCACGGAGGGCGGTCAGCCCTGATGACCGCCCTCGAGTGCCGCCGCGGCGTCCTTGGCGGCCTTGATGGCGCCCTTGTTGATCACGTCCGCGCTGGGCGCCTTCTTCGTCTCGAAGTCACTGCCGTTGTAGGTCACGACGACGAGCGCGTTGGAGACGCGGGCGATCACCACGCCCTCACGCGTCTGCTGCTTGTCCTCGGTGGTCACGTTCACCACGGAATAGGCGGAGCTGCCGAGGCCCGGGACATCTCCTCCGCCGCTCTTCTCGGTGGTGCGCTCCTTGTATTCCTTCTGTGCCGTTTCATCCGAGTTGGTGATCTCGAATGAGACGTCGAGCCAGCGGTAGTCGTACCCCTTGAGTGCGTTCCAGGAGCAGGTGCGGCGCAGCTTCGTGTCCGTCGAGGGGATCTCCTTGCCGGCCGTCTTGGCGCCCGGCACCAGGGAGGTGATGGTCTTCACCGCCACGCTGCCACAGGGCGCGGGGGCGGCGGCGTACGTCTTCGACACCGCCGTCGACGAGGGCGCGGAGGCCGACTGGACGGGCGCCTTCCGGTCCGCCTGGTGATCGGCGGCCGGCGCGGGCGCGAACGGACCGGACACCAGTGCCCAGCCGGCCGTGGCGAGCACGGCGACCGGCGACAGGCGCGCGGTCAGAGCGAGCGGCAGAGGAAGATCACGCACAGGCGCACTTCTCGTGGGGGACGGCGTGCGGAGGGAGTCCACACTGCGGACGGGACGACAGTGTCACACGAGTAGCTGTGAGGCGGTAGTGCAAACTCGCTCCGTGCCTGCGCGGTGACGGTGGAGTGTTGTTGACGGCCCGTGCGCCCCGGCCTGCGCGGCCGGGGGCAGGCGAGCGCGAGCCGTCCCCCGGGCCGCACCGCACGCGCCGGGCTGCCGAACGAGGCCGTGCGATCCGCGAAGAACATGACCCCGCCCCGGCCGACGGCGACGTCGTATCAGGCGGGCGCGATCCAGGAGCCGTTCCAGGCCTCCGGCGGACGGGGGTCGGCGACCGGAGTCACGACGCTTCCTGCGTGACCCGTGCGGCAAAGGCGCTCTCGATACGGTCCACGGCCGCGAACGCACCGTACGCGACGAGGTGCACCAGGCAGTGGTCGGTGTGCTGCGGCCCCCGCCAGGCCGTCACGTCCTCTTCCGTGATGCGGTACGGCGCCAGGGCCGCGAGCAGCGCCAGACGCGCGCCCGGACGGCGGGCCCGGTCCGGCAGGGCGGACCAGGACAGCGGCGGGTGCGCTCCGTCCCAGGAACGCACGGCCTCGAGCACGAGGGTGCGGTCCTCGGCGTCCAGGAGGCCGGCGCCCGCCGCGGCGGCCGTGCGCAGTGCCGCGTAGGCAGGCCCCACGGCCGTCCCCGCCGCCCAGCCGGGACCGGGACCGGGGTCGTCGAGCAGCGGGAGCGCGGCACCGGGGCGGGCGGTGCGGCGCACGGTCCCGGCCATCGTCCGGCCCGCCAGACTCCGTACCGGACGCAGCCGCTGCGCGTTGCACGGGAGCAGTTTCTCGGTCAGCAGGGCCGATACGACGCGGTTGATGAAGTGGAACGCCAGGGCGGTGCCCAGATAGGCGGGCGCGTGCTCCCGCGGGAACGGGAACGGCTCCAGGCCGGCGCCCGGGACACGGGTGCGCCGCCCCCATTCCAGCACGCGTGCGTGCCCCTCGTTCTCGGGTGTCTCCCCCCGGGCCAGACGCTCGGCGAGCGCGTGGTCCCCCGTGGCGTGCAGCAGCACGGTGTGCGCGTCCACGCAGAAGGGACACCGGTTGGCGAGCGAGACCCCGAGGGCGGCCAGCTCCTTGCCGGTGCGGCCGCCGGGGCCCGCGATGAGTGACTCCCGCATCAACGCCCAGACGGGCGCCATGAGTTCGGGAGCCGACGACAGGACGACGAAGGTGGGGGGCCGGTCGATGCCGAAGTCCAGGGCGAGTTGCTCGTACACCTCGGCGACACGGCCCGTGGCGGACCTGGGCGACGGGGGCTGGGTGAACCGGAAGGGTGAGGACATGGACAGCAGCGTGCTCCGCGGGGGCGCCCCTGTCGTCGTACGGCCGAAGGCAGCCGGCGCTGCGCCGACCGGGTCCGGCGGCGCGGCGGACTACTGCCCGGGGAGTAGTCCCGGATCCGTCCACAGGGCCGATGCCGCGGCCGGCGGGGCCGTCTAGTGTGCGGGCATGGACGGGCGATCGGTCACACGCAGACGTCTCGCCGACGCGACCCTCGCGGTCGTGGTCGGCGCGCTGACCATGACCGCGGCTGCGTTCGACCCCGGTACGACGGCCGCCGACCACGCCCTCCTCGGGGCGGGCTGCGTGGCCCTGGGGTTCTACCGCGCCGTGCCGCGCGCGGTGCTGGCCGTGACGACGGCGGCCGGCACGGCGTACGTCCTGCACTCCCACCCCGGGCCGCTCTCGGCCCTGCCCGTGCTCGGCGCCGTGCACACGGCCGCGCGCGCCGGGCACCGGGGCCTCGCGGCCGCGGCGAGCGCGGTGTTCCTCGCCGGATACGTGGCGACGGACCCGGGCACCCGGGCCGTGGCCGAGCGCGCCGCGCTGCTCGCGGGCTGGTTCCTGTGCGCGGTGGTGACGGGCCTGGCCGACCGCAACTGGCAGGCCTATCTGCGCCAGACGGAACAGCGCGCCCTGGAGGCGGAGCGCACCAGGGAGGAGGCGGCACTGCGCCGGGCCGGCGAGGAACGCCTGCGCATCGCGAGGGAGTTGCACGACTCGCTCACGCACAGCATCTCCATCGTCAAACTCCAGGCGGGCGTCGCCGTGCATCTGGCGCGCAAGCGCGGCGAGGAGGTGCCGCCCGCGCTGCTCGCCATCCAGGAGGCGAGCGGTGAGGCCATGCGGGAACTGCGCGCCACGCTCGAGGTG
>NZ_JBHYKH010000162.1:1788-17130 GCF_042741275.1 Streptomyces sp. NPDC058964 | reverse complement strand
CGGGGAGGTGAACCCGTCCGGGGCAGCGCGCGCCGGCCGCGTCGGCCGTCAGCGGTCAGCGGTCAGCGGTCAGCGGTCAGCGGTCAGCGGTCAGCGGTCAGCGGTCAGCTGTCGAGCGACGTCATCACGTGCTTGATCCGGGTGTAGTCCTCGAAGCCGTAACCCGACAGGTCCTTGCCGTAGCCGGACTTCTTGAAGCCGCCGTGCGGCATCTCGGCGACCAGCGGGATGTGTGTGTTGATCCACACGCAGCCGAAGTCGAGCTTCTTGGACATGCGCATGGCGCGGCCGTGGTCCTTGGTCCAGACGGAGGAGGCGAGGGCGTACTCGACGCCGTTGGCCCACTCGACGGCCTGGTCCTCGTCGGTGAAGGACTGGACGGTGATGACCGGGCCGAAGACCTCGTTCTGGACGATCTCGTCGTCCTGCTTCAGGCCGGAGACGACGGTCGGAGCGTAGAAGTAGCCCTTGTCACCGACCTGGTGGCCGCCCGCCTCGACCTTGGCGTGGGCGGGCAGGCGCTCGATGAAGCCGGAGACCTGCTTGAGCTGGTTCGGGTTGTTGAGCGGGCCGAACAGGACGTCCTCGTCGTCCGGCTGACCGGTCTTGGTCTCGGCGGCGGCCTTGGCCAGCGCGGCGACGAACTCGTCGTGGATGGACTCCTGGACGAGGACGCGGGTGGCGGCCGTGCAGTCCTGGCCGGCGTTGAAGAAGCCCGCCACGGAGATGTCCTCGACGGCCTTGGAGATGTCGGTGTCCTCGAAGACGACGACCGGCGCCTTGCCGCCCAGCTCCAGGTGGACGCGCTTGAGGTCCTTGGACGCGGACTCGGCGACCGACATGCCGGCGCGGACGGAGCCGGTGATGGAGGCCATCGCCGGGGTCGGGTGCTCGACCATCAGACGGCCCGTGTCCCGGTCGCCGGTGACGACGTTGAAGACGCCCTTGGGCAGGATCGAGCCGATGATGTCGGCGATCAGGACGGTGGAGGCGGGGGTCGTGTCCGAGGGCTTCAGGACGACCGTATTGCCCGCGGCGATCGCCGGCGCGAACTTCCACACGGCCATCATCATCGGGTAGTTCCACGGCGCGACCTGGGCGCACACGCCCACCGGCTCACGGCGGACGATGGAGGTCATGCCCTCCATGTACTCGCCGGCGCTCCGCCCCTCGAGCATGCGGGCGGCTCCCGCGAAGAAGCGGATCTGGTCGACCATCGGCGGGATCTCCTCGGAGCGGGTCAGCCCGGTCGGCTTGCCCGTGTTCTCCACCTCGGCCGCGATCAGTTCCTCGGCACGCTCCTCGAACGCGTCCGCGATCTTCAGGAGTGCCTTCTGCCGCTCGGCGGGCGTCGTGTCGCGCCAGCCCGGGAAGGCCGCGGCGGCGGCCGCCATGGCGGCGTCGACGTCCGCCTGTCCGGACAGCGGCGCGGTCGCGTACGCCTCGCCCGTCGCGGGGTTGACCACCTCGGTGGTCCGCCCGTCGGCGGCGTCCCGGAACTCACCGTCGATGTAGTTGCGCAGACGACGCAGCTCGGTGCTCACTGCCGGCCTCCTGATCTGGTTCAAGCTGTCCAATCACTGAGACACCCACCCTAATCCGCAGACCCACGTTTTCAACACCCCCGTCCGCGCCACATCTGCGAAATCCGCAGTACTCGGTCACGTAAACAACGAATTTCATCGGTACGGCCTTGCGGAACTGTCGAGACGTCGTGCACAGTGAGGTCGTGGGCAGTCGAAGCGCAGACCAGAGGGACTCCACCCGCGAGTCCAGGAACGGCGGCACCCCCCAGCTGGATGCCGTCTCCCTCGCCATCATCCAGCAGCTCCAGGAGGACGGCCGCCGTCCGTACGCCGCCATCGGCAAGGCCGTGGGCCTCTCCGAGGCGGCCGTGCGCCAGCGCGTCCAGAAGCTGCTGGACCAGGGCGTGATGCAGATCGTCGCCGTCACGGACCCGCTCACCGTGGGTTTCCGGCGGCAGGCGATGGTGGGCATCAACGTCGAGGGCGATGTCGAGTCGATCGCGGACGCGCTGACCGCCATGTCGGAAGTCGAGTACGTGGTGATGGCCGCGGGCTCGTTCGACATCCTCGCCGAGATCGTCTGCGAGGACGACGACCACCTGCTGGACGTCATCAACAAACGCATCCGGGCGCTGCCCGGCGTGCGCTCCACCGAGAGCTTCGTCTACCTGAAGCTCAAGAAGCAGACCTACATGTGGGGAACCCGATAACCGTGACCCAGAAGGACCTCAGCCAGACCGCGTACGACCACCTGTGGATGCACTTCACCCGCATGTCCTCGTACGAGAACTCCCCTGTTCCCACGATCGTCCGTGGCGAGGGCACCTACATCTACGACGACAAGGGCAAGCGCTACCTGGACGGTCTCGCGGGTCTGTTCGTGGTCCAGGCCGGTCATGGCCGCACGGAGCTCGCCGAGACCGCCTTCAAGCAGGCCCAGGAGCTGGCGTTCTTCCCGGTGTGGTCCTACGCCCACCCGAAGGCCGTCGAGCTGGCCGAGCGCATCGCCGACTACGCCCCGGGCGACCTGAACAAGGTCTTCTTCACCACCGGCGGCGGCGAGGCGGTCGAGACCGCCTGGAAGCTGGCCAAGCAGTACTTCAAGCTCACCGGCAAGCCGACCAAGTACAAGGTCATCTCCCGCGCGGTCGCCTACCACGGCACCCCTCAGGGCGCCCTGTCCATCACCGGCCTGCCGGGTCTGAAGGCCCCCTTCGAGCCGCTCGTGCCGGGCGCGCACAAGGTGCCGAACACCAACATCTACCGCGCCCCGATCTTCGGCGACGACCCGGAGGCCTTCGGCCGCTGGGCCGCCGACCAGATCGAGCAGCAGATCCTGTTCGAGGGCCCGGACACCGTCGCCGCGGTCTTCCTGGAGCCCGTGCAGAACGCCGGCGGCTGCTTCCCGCCCCCGCCCGGCTACTTCCAGCGGGTCCGCGAGATCTGCGACAAGTACGACGTGCTGCTCGTGTCGGACGAGGTCATCTGCGCCTTCGGCCGCCTGGGCACGATGTTCGCCTGTGACAAGTTCGGCTACGTCCCGGACATGATCACCTGCGCCAAGGGCATGACCTCGGGCTACTCCCCGATCGGCGCCTGCGTCGTCTCCGACCGCATCGCCGAACCGTTCTACAAGGGCGACAACACCTTCCTGCACGGCTACACCTTCGGCGGCCACCCCGTGTCCGCGGCCGTGGGCCTGGCGAACCTGGACCTGTTCGAGCGCGAGGGCCTCAACCAGCACGTCCTCGACAACGAGTCCGCGTTCCTCTCCACGCTGCAGAAGCTGCACGACCTGCCGATCGTCGGCGACGTCCGCGGCAACGGCTTCTTCTACGGCATCGAGCTCGTCAAGGACAAGGCCACCAAGGAGTCGTTCAACGAGGAGGAGACCGAGCGGGTCCTGTACGGCTACCTCTCCAAGGCCCTCTTCGAGAACGGCCTGTACTGCCGTGCCGACGACCGCGGTGACCCGGTCGTCCAGCTCGCCCCGCCGCTGATCTCCAACCAGGACACGTTCGACGAGATCGAGCAGATCCTGCGCGCGACCCTGACGGAGGCGTGGACGAAGCTCTGATCATCCGCCTGGATGATCAGCACCGGCCCCGGTGTGGCCCGTTCGAGTGAGAACGGGCGCCCGGGGCCGTGTGCTGTCCGGCCGCCCGCCGGGACCTGCCTAGCGTGCCAGTGACCGATCGGCCCAGCCTTCGTTCCCCCGGAAGGCCCTGTGACGACAGGGCCAGTGGGGGATGGGGCAAGGGAAAACGGATCAGAACCGAGGTGTACGCCATGGAGGCCCCGCCGGACAACGACGTGCTCTGGGCACGCTGCCTGCACTTCCAGCACGCCGACGGCTCGCCCGCGCTCGCCGGCGTCTCGATCGGCGTGCGGGAGGCCGAGATCCTCGCCGTCAGCGGCCCGCGCGGCAGCGGCAAAACGACTCTGCTGCGCTGTCTGGCCGGCGAGCTGCGGGCGCAGAGCGGCGAGGTCTGGTTCAACAGCGTGCCGGTGCACACCATGGGCCCCGTCGGCCGGGAACGCCTGCGCCGCGACCGCTTCGGCTGGATCGACCCGGCGCCGCTGCTCGTCCCCGAGCTGACCGTCTGGGAGAACACGGCCCTCCCCCTGATGCTGCGCGGCACCAGCCGCCGCCGGGCCAAGACCGCCGCTCTGGAGTGGCTGGAGCGCCTCGACATCGGCGACAAGTCCCGCCGCCGGCCGCACCAACTGCTCCAGGCCGAACGCCAGCGCGTCGCGTTCGCCCGCGCCCTGGCCCCCGCTCCGACGGTCCTCTTCGCCGACGAGCCGACGGCTCCCCTGCACCGCACCGACCGCACCCATGCGCTGCGCACACTGACGACGGCGGCCCGCTCGCACGGCATCACCGTGGTGCTGGCCACGCACGACCCCGACACCGCGGCCCTCGCCGACCGCACGGTGTCCCTGCTGGACGGGCGGCGCGTGAACACCGTGCACCTGCCCGAGGCCGCCGGATCGGAAGGCCGGGCCGCGTGCTCGCTCTCCGTCTGACCCGAGGCGCCCACCCCGCGGTCCACCTGCGCCGCCTCCTCGTGGCGACGGCCGCCGCGGGCACCGGTTTCCTGCTCCTGTCCGCCCTCGGCTACGCGATGAGCCACCCCGACGACCTCACCGACTCGTGCCTGCGCCTGGCCTGGTGTGCGGTGCCGCTGGCCACCACGGTGTACTTCGCGGTCGCCGTCGCCCGCACCGACCCCGGCACGCGGCCCCGCCCCGGCCTCTCGGCCCTCGGCCTGGGCCCGGCCCGCCTCATGGCGATCTCGGTACTGACGACGGCCCTGTCCTGCGCCCTGGGCTCGGCGCTGGCGCTGCTGGTCTTCCTGCATCTGCGCGGCGATCTCACGGGTATGCCGTTCGACGGCGCGGCGGCGGAGTTCCTGGCGGCGGGCGAGCCCCTCCCGCTGCCGGCCGCGCTCACCCTCCTCGCCCTGGTGCCGGCGACCGCTTCGGCGGCCGTGGCCGTCACGCTGCGCCCGCGCCGTGCCACGGCCGACGGCACACGACCGGCGGTCGGCCGCCTCGGGGCGTCCGGCCGCGGGGGCGCCCGGGAGACGTCCGGCGCGTACGGCCGCTCCGGCGCGCGGCTGCGCGGAACGGCGGCCGGCCCCGACGCGCACGCCACGGGCACGGACGCCACCCCGCCGGCCCCGGACCAGGATCCCGGCCCCGGGGCACCGGACCCGGAGACCCCGGCCTGGACCGGCACCCTCACCCACGCGGCCGACGACGCACCCGCCCCGCAGGACCCCCCGTCCGGCCTCCCCTGGGGCGTCGCGGCCCTCGCCGCGGGCCTCGCCGTGGAGGCGTACACGAGCCGGTCCGCCACCGGCACCACCGTCCTGCCCGGCGGCAGCGCCGCCGGCACCGCGGGAGTGCTGGCCGGATGGGTCCTGACGGCACTGGGCCTGATTCTGGCCGGGCCGGGACTCACCCATCTCTGCGGCCGTCTGCTGCAGGCCGTGCGGCCGGGCGCGCTCCGGCTGCTCGCCGGCCGCGGGCTGATGGCGGAGGCCACCCGTATCGGCCGTCCCCTGGGTGTGGTCTGCGCGGTCGTGTCGGGCGTGTACGCGATGACCGCGCTGTACGGCGCCGCCGCACCGTCCTTCGGTCCGCTGGCCACCCTCGGCGTGCTCCAGGTCACCGGCTGCGCCGTGGCCACGCTGTTCACGGCGGCCGTGGAGGCCCGGCAGTCCCGGGCCGGCACCACCTCCGCGCTGCTCCGTCTCGGCGCCCCCGCGTCCACGCTGCGCAGCGCCGCCGCCCTGCGCGCGGGCGCCCTGCTCGCCCTCTTCGGCCCGCTCAGCCTGGGGATCGCGGATCTCGCCGCCCTTCCGCTGGCCTCCTGACGACCCGCTCGGCAGGAATCCCGGGCCGCCGAACAGAGATCTCCGGTCACCGATGAGTTTTCCGGCGGCCCCCGGTCTACCCCACCGAACAGCAGGAGACCCGACGGGAGAGACCCTCATGTACCAGCAGATGATCTTCGTGAACCTGGCCACCAACGACGTCGAGGCGTCGAGGAAGTTCTTCACGGAGCTCGGCTACACCATCAACCCGCAGTTCAGCACCGACGAGTGCGCCTGCGTCGTGATCAGCGACACCATCGTCGCGATGCTCCTCAGCAGGTCGCACTACGGCAACTTCACGAAGAAGGAGATCGTCGACTCGACCAAGTCCAGCGAGGTGCTGGTGTGTCTGAGCGCCGAGAGCCGCGAGAAGGTCGACGAGCTGGTCGACAAGGCCATCGCCGCGGGCGGCACGGGGACCAGGGACGCCATCGACCAGGGCTTCATGTACGGCCGTTCCTTCGACGACCTCGACGGCCACACCTGGGAGGTCGTGTGGATGGACCCGGCGGCTGTCCAGGGCTGACCGCCCACCGGCCCGCCGGGCCGAACTCCTGTGCCAGCATGGGCGGGTGCATCCGACACCCGCCCAGCCCCACCGAGCCGCCCACGACCGCGAGATCGAGTCGCTCGCCGAGTTCGACGAGGTCGTCGCCGAGCACGGTTCGCTCGCCCGGTTCCGCGTCCAGTCCGTCGATCTGACGGACCGTTCGGACGCCCTGACCTCCCTCGACACCGCCGGCGCCGTCTTCCTCGGCTGCTCGATGGACCCCGACGCGGTCGCCCGGGTGCGGGCGGCGGGCGCGCTGGTCTTCCCACCCGTACCCGAGCTGCCCTTCGACCCCTACCGGGGATTCGTCTACTCCCCCGACGAGCTGTTCGCCTCGCTCGACGAGGACTACGAGGCGACCCCCGACGCGCGCGCCTACGCCTGGTTCCAGCGGACGAAGGCCGACGGGGACGTGTACGCCTCCATGCTGCGCGCGATCCATGACGACGCCGTCTCGGACGCGCTAGACGAACTCCTCGTGGGCGCCAGGGTGGTCGGTGTCATGGGCGGGCACGCCATGGCCCGCGGGACCGAGGGCTACGAGGGTGCGGCGCGCCTGGGCCGCGAGCTGGCGCGGGCCGGCCTCACCGTGGCCACTGGCGGCGGACCGGGCGCCATGGAGGCGGCGAACCTCGGCGCCTACGCGGCCCCGTTCGACGACGGGATGCTGACCGAGGCGCTCCGGCTCCTCGCCAAGGCGCCCTCGTTCGGGCCGTCCGTCACCGAGTGGGCGCGCGCCGCCTTCGAGGTGCGCGGCCGATGGCCGGACGGTGGCACGTCCGTGGGCATCCCCACCTGGTTCTACGGCCATGAGCCGCCGAACGCCTTCGCCTTGCACATCGCCAAGTACTTCGCCAACGCCACCCGCGAGGACGGTCTGCTGGCCCGCTCCACCGCGGGCGTGGTGTTCCTGCCGGGCGCCGCCGGGACCGTACAGGAGATATTCGACAACGCGACCCCGAACTACTACGAGTCGCGGGGCGAGCCCACTCCCATGGTGCTCGTGGGCCGGGAGCACTGGACGGAGCGGCTGCCCGCCTGGCCGTTGCTGAGGGCGCTCGCCAGGGAGCGGTCAATGGAGTCCCGAATAGCCCTGGTTGACCGGATCGAGGAGGCTCCGGCCGCGTTGAAACGTCTTGCTGGCTAACAAGAAGGCAAAGTCAACGCCTGTAGGCGGCATATGCGTTGACACCCGTCATGGACCGCTTATAAACCTGTGAGTCTCCTGGGGCGGTGGGGCCTCACCTCTCCCCCTTGCCTCATCTGCCCCTCAGCCCCCCGCAGTTGAGCAATCCGTAAAGGACAAACGTGTCCATAACTCGCCGCAGCGCACAGTCCGTGCGCATCCTGGGTGTCGCCTCCGCCACCGCCGCGCTCGTACTGGGCGCCGCCAACAGCGCGCTCGCGTGCAACATCCGTGAGTTCTCCGCCGAAGCCACCTGCGACGGTTCCAAGGGCGTCATCGTCGTCACCGACAAGGACGCCTCCGGCACCCCGGCCGTCATCACCGTGTTCCTGGAGAACAACGGCGCCGACGCCAAGCAGGTCGGCAAGCCGCAGGAGATCAAGGGCTCCAAGGAAGGCACCACGGTCTCGTTCTCCGAGGACTGGAAGCCGAACGCGACGTACCGCGTCCACGTCAAGGCCGGCAACCAGGTCGACGCGGACATCGAGCCGAACCTGACCACCCCGTCCACGGCCTGCAAGACCGAGGACACCCCGACCCCCTCGGCCACTCCGAAGCCGTCGGAGACCGAGAGCACCCCGGCCGAGTCCGACACCCCGACCCCGTCGGCCTCGCAGAGCACCAGCTCCGCCCCGGCGGAGACGTCGAGCAACGCGCCGTCCCCGGCGGCCGGTGACTCGAACCTCGCCGAGACCGGTGCGAACTCCAACACCGGTCTGATCGCCGGCATCGCGGCCGCCCTGGTCGTCGTCGGTGGCGGTGCCGTGTTCTTCGGCATGCGCCGTCGTGGGGCGAAGAGCGGTCGCTGACGCCTCCCTTCCGTACACCGTCGGGGGGGGGGGGGGCCGGCGCGGGGGGGGGGGGGCCACCACCGCGCGCCCCCCCCGCCTGCGCTGCCTCAGCCGAGCCGGGACTCCAGCTCAGCCACGATCTCGTTCACACCGATCGCCGTCTGCTCGCCGGACTCCATGTCCTTGAGCTGGACGACACCCTCGGCGAGGTCGCGTTCGCCGGCGATCAGCGCGAAGCGGGCCCCGCTGCGGTTGGCGCTCTTCATCGCGCCCTTCAGGCCCTTCACGCCGTAGGAGAAGTCGGCCGGGACACCGAGCCTGCGCAGCTCCGTGACCTTCGTGAACAGCAGCCGGCGGGCGTCCTCGCTCAGCGGGACCGCGTAGACCGAGGTCGCGGACGGGAGGTCGAGCCCGACCCCCTCGGCCTCCAGCGCGAGGACCGTGCGGTCGACGCCCAGGGCCCAGCCGACGGACGGCAGCGCGGGGCCGCCGATCATCTCCGACAGCCCGTCGTAGCGGCCGCCGCCGCCCACCGCGGACTGGGATCCCAGACCGTCGTGGACGAACTCGAAGGTCGTACGGGTGTAGTAGTCCAGGCCGCGGACCAGCTTCGGGTCGTCCTCGAAGGCGACGCCGGCCGCCGTGATCAGCTCACGGACCTCCTCGTGGTACGCCTTGCAGCCGTCGCAGAGGTAGTCGCGCAGCAGCGGGGCATCGCCGAGCTGCTTCTGGACCGACTCCCGCTTGTCGTCGAGCACCCGGAGCGGGTTGATGTCGACGCGACGGCGGGTGTCCTCGTCGAGGTCCAGGCCGCGCAGGAAGTCCACCAGCGCGGCGCGGTACACCGGCCGGCACTCCTTGTCGCCCAGGCTGTTCAGCAGGATGCGGAAGTTGCGCAGCCCGAGCGAGCGGTAGGCCTGGTCTGCCAGGATGATCAGTTCGGCGTCCAGCGCCGGGTCCTCCGCGCCGATCGCTTCGGCGCCGACCTGCGAGAAGTGCCTGTAACGGCCCTTCTGCGGGCGCTCGTAGCGGTAGTACGAGCCGGAGTACCAGAGCTTGACCGGGAGGTTGCCCGCCTTGTGCAGGTTGGCCTCCAGGGCGGCCCGCAGGACGGAGGCGGTCCCCTCGGGGCGCAGGGCGAGCCTGTCGCCGCCCTTGGTCTCGAAGGCGTACATCTCCTTCGTCACGATGTCGGTCGACTCTCCAACACCGCGCGCGAAGAGTTCCACGCTCTCGAAGCCGGGGGTCTCGATGTAGCCGTAGCCGGAGTTGCGCAGCGGGGCGGCGATCGCCTCGCGGACCGCCAGGTACTTCGCGGAGTCCGGGGGGATCAGGTCGTACGTGCCCTTGGGGGCCTTGAAGGTGCTCACGAAGTCTCTCGTCACATTCCTCGTCGGGGAGCGTCCACATCCGCTCCCAGGCCGGCGGCCACCTGCCGCAGATAGGGGTTGGTGGCGCGCTCCTGGCCGATGGTCGTCTGGGGACCGTGTCCGGACAGCACCACGGTCGAGTCGTCGAGCGGCAGGCACACGCGGGCCAGCGAGCCGAGCATCTCGTCCATGTCACCGCCGGGCAGGTCGGTGCGTCCGATGGAGCCGGCGAAGAGCAGATCCCCGGAGAAGAAGACCGACGGGATGTCGGCGGTCTCGGGCATCCGGAAGGTCACCGACCCCTTGGTATGGCCGGGCGCGTGCGCGACGGAGAGCTCCAGACCCGCGAGCCTCAGCTTCGCGCCGTCGGTCAGCTCCTTGACGTCGTCGGGCTCCCCCACCGTCAGCTCACCCATGAGTGGCATGCCGATGGAACGGCCGAGCGCCTTCTCGGGGTCGCTCATCATGAACCGGTCCTGGGGGTGGATCCACGCGGGCACGTCGTGCGCGCCGCACACCGGGACGACCGAGGCCACATGGTCGATGTGGCCGTGGGTGAGGACGACCGCCACGGGCTTGAGCCGATGCTTCTTCAGCGCTTCCTCGACGCCCTGGGCGGCCTGGTGGCCCGGGTCGATGATCACGCACTCCTCACCGGCGGCGGGGGCGACGAGATAACAGTTCGTCCCCCAGGCCCCGGCGGGGAACCCGGCAATGAGCACGATCGTCCTTCGTTGTGTCGGTACGGGAGGCTACGGCTGCTGTCAGAGCCTACCGGCGCTGCCGTTTCCTCAGCGAACCCATATACGGTACGGGGCTACACGCTGCGATCGGCTCACAGGACGCACGCGTACCGGTCGACACACGACACTCATGAGGAGAGAACCCGGTGGTCAGCCAGGAACAGCGGAAGCGTCAGCTCGCCCGGGAGAAGTTCTTGCGGCAGCAGCAGCGGCGCACGACCGCGCGGCGCAAGGCACGCATGCGCAACTCCGTGATCGCGTCCGTGCTCGGCGTGATCGTCATCGGCAGTGTCGCGCTGTACACGACCGGGGTACTGAAGAACGACGACAAGTCCAACGCCAGCGCGGACGTCACGCCCAGCGCCTCGCCGACCAGCAAGGCGCCGGACCCGTGCGAGAAGGCCGACGCGGGTTCGGTGGCGAAGCTGAGCTGGAAGAAGGAGCCGGCGCTCACCGTCGACAAGTCGGCGAAGTACACGATGAAACTGGCGACGACGTGCGGTGACATCGGCATCGCGATGAAGACCTCGGCGGCGCCGCACACCGTGAACTCGTTCAACTTCCTTGCGGGCAAGGGCTTCTTCGACCACACCAAGTGCCACCGGCTCACCACCAACGGCATCTACGTCCTGCAGTGCGGTGACCCGACGGGCACCGGCAGCGGCGGCCCGGGCTACACGATCCCGGACGAGAACCTGAAGGACTCGAGCCTGAAGGCCAACACCTACCCGGCGGGCACCGTCGCGATGGCCAACACCGGCCAGAAGCACACCGGCGGCAGCCAGTTCTTCCTGGTGTACCAGGACAGCCAGTTGCCGCCCAGCTACACACCGTTCGGTACCGTCGACGCCGCGGGCATGAAGGTTCTGAAGAAGATCGCCGCCGCGGGCGAGAACACGGGCGCCGGTGACGGAGCCCCCAACGCGACCGTTGTGATCAACAAGGCGACGGTCACCAAATCCTGAAGCTCAAGACGGCCAACTGCGGAATTTCGGTCGCGCGGGATGCGGACAGGCAACCCGCCGGTCGCCTATGTTGGCCGTGACGAAACTGTGGACGATGCCCGGGGGCGCTGAAGCCCCTCGCAGGCATCATGTGGAGGAGGCGCTGTGAGCAGCGACCCGTGGGGCCGCGTCGACGAGACGGGGACCGTGTACGTGCGTACGGCCGACGGCGAGCAGGTTGTCGGTTCCTGGCAGGCAGGCTCCCCCGAGGAGGCGCTGGCCTACTTCGAGCGCAAGTACGAGGGCCTGGTTGTCGAGATCGGCCTCCTCGAGAAGCGAGTGCAGACCACCGACCTGTCGGCGAAGGACGCCCAGACCGCCATCGACCACCTCCGGGAGCAGGTCGAGGCGCATCACGCGGTGGGTGACCTGGCAGCGCTGCGAACCCGGCTGGACAAACTCGTGGAGACCGTCGAGGCGCGCCGCGAGGAGCGCAAGCAGCAGCGGGCGAAGCAGTCCGACGAGGCGCGGCACGCCAAGGAGGCGCTGGTCGCCGAGGCGGAGCAGCTGGCCCAGTCCGACCAGTGGCGTTCGGCCGGCGAGCGGCTGCGTGCCCTGGTGGACACCTGGAAGGGGCTGCCGCGGCTGGACCGCAAGTCGGACGACGAGCTGTGGCACCGCTTCTCACACGCCCGCTCGGCGTTCTCCAAGCGCCGCAAGGGCCACTTCGCGCAACTCGACGCGCAGCGCGAGGAGGCCCGCAAGGCCAAGGAGAGGCTGGTCGCCGAGGCCGAGGCGCTCTCCGACTCGACGGACTGGGGTCCGACGGCGGCCCGCTACCGCGAGCTGATGGCGGAGTGGAAGGCGGCGGGCCGCGCGCAGCGTGAGCACGAGGACGACCTGTGGAACCGCTTCCGCGGCGCCCAGGACGTCTTCTTCGCCGCCCGCAGCTCGGTCTTCGCCGAGCGGGACGCGGAGCAGTCGGAGAACCTGAAGCTCAAGGAGGAGCTGGCCGAGGAGGCCGAGAAGCTCCTTCCGATCACGGACCTGAAGGCCGCCCGGGCCGCCTTCCGCTCGATCAACGAGCGCTGGGAGGCGATCGGCCACGTACCGCGTGACGCGCGCCCGAAGGTCGAGGGCCGGATGCACGCGGTCGACCGCGCCATCCAGGAGGCCGAGGAGACCGAGTGGCGCCGGACGAACCCGGAGGCACGCGCGCGTGCCGAGGGTCTGACCGGTCAGCTCCAGGCCGCCGTGGACAAGCTGAGGGGCCAGATCGAGCAGGCGCGCGCCCAGGGCAACACGTCCAGGGCCGACAAGCTCGAGAAGGAGCTGGAGGGCCGCCAGGCACTCCTGGACCAGGCCCTGAAGGGTCTGCACGAGTTCGGCGGCTGACCCCGGTCACCGACCGGCTCCGACAGGCGCGAGAGGGTCCCGTACGTCGCGTACGGGGCCCTCTCGTCGTATGGCGCCGCGGCCGCTACGGCCCTGGAGGCTTGCGCGTCAGGGCCGTCACGGCGGTCACGTGCGGCTGCGCGCCGACGTCACGCGGTACACGTCGTAGACACCCTCCACGCCCCGTACGGCCTTGAGAACGTGACCCAGGTGCTTGGGGTCGCCCATCTCGAAGGTGAAGCGGGAGGTGGCGACGCGGTCGCGGGAGGTCTGGACGGCCGCGGAGAGGATGTTGACGTGCTGGTCCGACAGGACGCGGGTGACGTCCGACAGGAGCCGGGAGCGGTCCAGGGCCTCGACCTGGATGGCGACCAGGAAGACCGAGGACTGGGTGGGCGCCCACTCGACGTCGAGGATGCGCTCCGGCTCGCGGGAGAGTGACTCCACGTTCACACAGTCGCTGCGGTGAACCGATACTCCGCTACCGCGTGTGACGAATCCGATGATCGGGTCTCCCGGGACCGGGGTGCAGCAGCGGGCCAGCTTGACCCACACGTCGTCGACGCCCTTGACCACGACGCCGGGGTCGGCGCTGGTGCGGCGCTTGCGGCCGCGGGTGCGGGTGGGCGGGACGGCCTCGTCGATCTCCTCGGTGGCGGCCTCCTCGCCGCCGAGCGCCTGGACGAGCTTCTGCACGATGTTCTGCGCGGAGACATGGCCCTCGCCGATCGCCGCGTACAGCGCCGAGATGTCCGAGTAGCGCATCTCGTGGGCGAGCGTGACGAGCGAGTCACCGGTGAGGATGCGCTGGATCGGCAGGTTCTGCTTGCGCATGGCGCGGACGATGGCGTCCTTGCCCTGCTCGATCGCCTCGTCGCGGCGCTCCTTGGAGAACCAGGCCCGGATCTTGTTGCGGGCGCGCGGGGACTTGACGAAGCCGAGCCAGTCGCGGGAGGGGCCCGCGCCTGCCGCCTTGGAGGTGAAGACCTCCACCAAGTCGCCGTTGTCCAGGGTGGATTCGAGCGGTACGAGGCGGCCGTTGACCCGTGCTCCTATGGTCCGGTGGCCGACCTCGGTGTGGACCGCGTACGCGAAGTCGACCGGGGTGGCCCCGGCCGGGAGCGCTATGACGTCGCCCTTGGGGGTGAAGACGAAGACCTCGTTGCGGGACAGGTCGAAGCGCAGGGACTCCAGGAACTCGCCGGGGTCCTCGGTCTCCTTCTGCCAGTCCAGCAACTGGCGCAGCCACGCCATGTCGTTGAGGTGGTCGTCCTTGCCCTTGCCGGACGACTTGGGCGCGTCGGTACGCACCTTGGAGGCGCCGGCGACGGCCTCCTGCTTGTACTTCCAGTGCGCGGCGATGCCGTACTCGGCGCGGCGGTGCATGTCGAAGGTGCGGATCTGGAGCTCGACGGGCTTGCCGTTGGGGCCGATCACCGTCGTGTGCAGCGACTGGTACATGTTGAACTTGGGCATCGCGATGTAGTCCTTGAACCGGCCGGGGACCGGGTTCCATCGCGCGTGGACCGTGCCGAGGGCGGCGTAGCAGTCCCTGACCGTGTCCACGAGGACACGGATGCCCACCAGGTCGTAGATCTCCGCGAAGTCGCGACCGCGGACGATCATCTTCTGGTAGACGCTGTAGTAGTGCTTGGGGCGCCCGGTGACGGTCGCCTTGATGCGGGCGGCGCGCAGGTCGGCCTGGACCTCGTCGGTCACTATGGCCAGGTACTCGTCACGCTTCGGTGCCCTCTCCGCCACCAGCCGTACGATCTCGTCGTACATCTTGGGGTAGAGGATCGCGAACGCGAGGTCCTCCAGCTCCCACTTGATGGTGTTCATGCCGAGGCGGTGGGCGAGCGGCGCGTAGATCTCCAGGGTCTCGCGCGCCTTCTTCTCCTGCTTCTCGCGCTTGAGGTAGCGCATGGTGCGCATGTTGTGCAGGCGGTCGGCGAGCTTGATGACCAGGACGCGCGGGTCCTTGGCCATGGCCACGACCATCTTGCGGACCGTCTCGGCCTGCGCGGCCTCGCCGAACTTGACCTTGTCCAGCTTGGTGACGCCGTCGACGAGGAGGGCGACGGTGTCGCCGAAGTCGCGGCGCAGCTGGTCGAGGCCGTACTCGGTGTCCTCGACGGTGTCGTGCAGCAGGCCCGCCATCAGGGTGGCCGGATCCATGCCCAGCTCGGCGAGGATCGTGGTCACGGCGAGGGGGTGCGTGATGTACGGGTCGCCGCTCTTGCGCTTCTGTCCGCGGTGCCAGCGCTCGGCAACCTGGTAGGCGCGTTCGATCTGGCGGAGCGTGGCGTTCTCGATCTTGGGGTCGTTGCTGCGCACTATCCGCAGCACCCGGGGCAGGGCCGGGGTGGTAGGGGTTGCGCGCGGGTGGCCCAGGCGGGGGGCTGTGGGTTTATAAAATAATTAGCAGGCCACCACAAAAGAAGGTTTTATA
>NZ_JBHYKH010000162.1:0-1778 GCF_042741275.1 Streptomyces sp. NPDC058964 | reverse complement strand
ACCTCTTTTTTTCCTTTTTTGGTGGGCTGTTTTTTTTTTAAACGAGACTGGTGGGTTTCTCTTTTTGGGGGTCTTTGCTGCCCAATCACCCCACCAGCGGCTCCAGGACCGGGTTGTACGGGTTCGCGCGCTGGACGCCCAGGCGGGCGAGGCGGGCGCGGACGCGGTTGGAGGAACCGGAGCGGGCGGGCTGGCCGGCGGAGGGCCGGGCCGCGGGCTGCTGCGCACGCTCGGGTGGGGCCGGTTTGGGGCGCGAGCTCTCGGCCGCCTTGGCCGCGGACGCGGCCTGGGTGTGCTGGACCTGCCCGCGGGTGTCGTTCTTCGCGTTCGGCGCGGGCTTCGCCGCCGGCGCCGAGGCGGACTCGGGCTTGGCGGCGGTCAGGTGCTGGGCCTCGTCTGGCAAGAGGGCTCCTCGTGCGCGATCCGGGTCCCCCGGTCAGGCTCCGGAAACCCCATGGTAGCGATCCTGGGCCTCGGCATCGCCTTCAGGCCGATGTGAGGACCGTCCATGCGAGAAACACGGGAGGCTGCCACGGGATTCCGACGGGGCGGCCGACGGGTGTTCCACGGGTGTCCGCCGGGTTGCGGGAGACCCCTGTGCACCCGCGCCGTGAGCGGCTGAGACCGGCCACCAGCCGACCGGAACCCCGCAGACGAGCCACGCCGCACGGCCCCCTCCCGGCAGCACCGCGACGTCCCCTCGCCCTCAGCAGCCCGACCGACCGCAACCGCCGGACCGCGCCCGTGATCGCCGGCGACAGGCCCCGCCGTACCCGCACGGCCTTCGACCGCGGGCCCCACACACGAACCGTGAAGAACCCGACCACGAACGGCCCACAGCAGCCGGCCGACCACAGGCGCACGGACCCCGACCGCGCCCCGGCCACGGCCCGCGCGCCGTGAGTGTCATCGTGCGAGCGGTCGGTCCCGCCGTCCTGGGACGACGTTCGGAACGCAAGCACGGGTCTCGGCGGATCCGAGGCGGCCGGGGCGGTGCCCGCAAGCCATGACGGCCCGGGCGCGCTCCGGTACGTCCCGGCGACAAAAACGACGAACGGCCGTCCCCGTAGTGCTCGGGACGGCCGTTCGGGCGCTCGGTCGGGGCTCAGACCTGGAGGAGAGCCTCCAGCGGAGCCCCGTTCAGGGCCGCTTCCAGGCGTGAGCGGCCGTCGAGGAAGCCCAGTTCCATCAGGACCGCCGCGCCCGCGACCTCGGCGCCGGCGCGGTGGATGAGCCGGATCGCCGCCTCGGCCGTGCCACCGGTGGCGAGGACGTCGTCGACGATCAGCACGCGGTCGCCCGACGTCAGGTCCTCGGCGTGCACCTCGATCTCGGCCGAGCCGTACTCCAGGTCGTACGCCTGGCGCAGGGTCGCTCCGGGGAGCTTGCCCGCCTTGCGCACGGGGATGAAGCCGAGGCCCGCGCGGACGGCGACCGGGGCACCGAGGATGAAGCCCCGGGCCTCCAGACCGACGATCTTGGTCGCACCGGTGTTCCCGGCGATCTCCGCCAGCGCGTCGGTGAGCGCGGTGAAGGCCGCCGGGTCCGCCAGGAGCGGCGTGATGTCCTTGAACATCACGCCCTGCTCCGGGTAGTCGGCCACATCACGGATGCGGCTCAGCAGCAGCTCCCTGATGTCGGTCATCGGCGCTTGCCCGAGGGACGGCGGCGGTCCCGGCTGCTGGGGCCGACGACCGCGGTGTCCGCGTCCTCGGGCTCGCCGTGGTCCGCGGTCCTGGTCTCCGCGAACTCAACCCCCGCGGCCGCCAGGGCCCGCT
>NZ_JBHYKH010000161.1:0-17136 GCF_042741275.1 Streptomyces sp. NPDC058964 | reverse complement strand
CGGGCGGGGCCTCCTCGACGATCACATGGGCGTTGGTGCCGCTGATCCCGAAGGCGCTGATCCCGGCGCGCCTGATCCGCTCCCCCGTGGACGGCCAGTCCACGGGCTCCTGGAGCAGCCGCAGTCCGCTGCCCTCCCACTCGACGTGCCGGCTGGGAGTGCCGGCGTGCAGGGTGCGTGGCAGGGTCCGGTGGCGCAGCGACTGCACCACCTTGATCAGCCCGGCCACGCCCGACGCGGCCTGCGCGTGCCCGATGCCGGACTTGAGCGAGCCCAGGTACAGCGGGCGGCCCTCGGGACGCGAGCCGGCGAAGACCTCGGCCAGGGCGTTCGCCTCGATCGGATCGCCCAGCGTGGTACCGGTCCCGTGGGCCTCCACGTGGTCGATGTCGGCCGGTTCCAGCCCGGAACGTTCCAGGGCGCGCCGGATCACCTGTTCCTGTGCGGGCCCGTTGGGCGCGGACAGGCCCTGGCTGCGGCCGTCCTGGTTGACGGCGGTGCCGCGCAGCACGGCGAGCACCTCGTCGCCGTCGCGGCGGGCGTCGCCGAGCCGCTTCAGTACGAGCATGCCGGCGCCCTCGGCCCAGATCGCGCCGTCGGCGTCGTCGGAGAAGGAGCGGCAGCGTCCGGTCGGGGACAGTCCGCGCAGGCGGCTGAACTCCACGAAGGTCTGGGGCGTGACCATCAGTGTCACGCCGCCGGCCAGCGCGAGGTCGCACTCGCCGGTCCGCAGGGCCTGGGCCGCGAGGTGGGTGGCCACCAGGGAGGAGGAGCAGGCGGTGTCGACGGTCATCGCCGGTCCGTGCAGCCCGAGGGCGTAGGCGAGCCGGCCCGAGGCCACGCTCAGCGCCGAGCCGGTGCCGACGTATCCGTCCAGCTGGTCGAGCCGGGAGCCGGAGAGATAGTCGCTGCCGAACATGCCGACGTAGACGCCGGTGGTGCTGCCCGCGAGCCCGGCGGGCACGATACCGGCGCGCTCCAGCGCCTCCCACGACGTCTCCAGCAGCAGCCGCTGCTGGGGGTCCATCGCGGCGGCCTCCTTCGGGGTGATGCCGAAGAAGCCCGGGTCGAAGGACTCGATGTCGTCCAGGAAGCCGCCCTCGCGGGCGTACGTCTTGCCGAGGGCGTCCGGATCGGGGTCGTACAGCGACTCCACGTCCCAGCGTCCCGCCGGGAACGGACCCACCGCGTCACGCCCCTCCGCGACCAGGCGCCACAGGTCCTCCGGGTCGTTCACGCCGCCCGGCAGGCGGCAGGCCATGGACACCACGGCGATCGGCTCGTCGGTCGCGGGTGCGCCGGGGCGGGCCGCGGCGGGCGCGGTCCGGGCGGCGGTGCGGCCGCCGTCCGCCGTGAGGACGTTGGCCAGCAGGTGGCCGGCCAGGCGGTCCGCGGTGGGGTGGTCGAAGAGCAGCGTGGCGGGGAGCCGGGCGCCGATGCGGGTGGAGATGCGGTTGCGGAGTTCGACGGCGGTCACGGAGTCCATGCCGAGGTCGCGCAGCGGCTGGTCGGGGCGGACGGACTGCGCCGAACGCAGGCCGAGGGCACGGGAGATCTCGTCGCGCACCAGGGCGAGGACGCGCTCGGCGCGCTCGGCCTCGGGCAGCCGGGCCAGTCGGTCGGCGAGGCCGTCGCCGGCGTCGCGGGCGGTGGCGGGCTCGGGCAGCAGCGACCGCCACAGCGCGGACCCGGCGGTGTGCTCGCGCAGGCGCGGCAGGTCCAGGGCCCAGGCCACCAGATGCGGTGCGCCGCGCCGCAGGGACAGCTCGACCAGGTCACGGCCCTGGTCGGGGGTGAGGGCGCGATGGCCGAGGCGGGCCATCCGCTCCAGGTCGGCGTGTTCGGCGGCGAGGCCCTCGCCCGCCCACGCGCCGAAGGAGACGGAGACGCCGGGCAGGCCCAGGGAGCGCCGGTGGTGGGCCAGTTGGTCCAGGAAGACGTTGGCGGCCGCGTAGTTGCCCTGGCCGGCGTTGCCGACGACACCGGCGGCGGAGGAGACCAGCAGGAACAGGTCGAGGGACGCGTCCGCGGTGAGCCGGTGCAGGTGGGCGGCGCCGTCCGTCTTGGGTCTCAGCACACGCGCGAGCCGCTCGTGCGTCAGCTCGGCGACCACTCCGTCGTCCAGGACACCGGCGCAGTGCACGACACCGCGCAGGGGGGTCTGCGCGCCGATCCCGGCGAGCAGGTCGGCCACCGCCGTCGCGTCCGCGACGTCGCACGCGGCCACCGCTACCTCGGCGCCGAGCGCGGTCAGCTCGGTGGTGACCTCGTCGGTACGAGGGTCTGCGGACCCCTGACGAGATGTGAGGAGCAGGCGCCGGACGCCGTTCTCGGCGAGCAGACGGGCGATGTGGCGGCCGACGGCGCCGAGTCCGCCGGTGATCAGGACGGTGCCGTCGGTGCGGACCAGGGCGGGGGTGCCGGCCAGGTCGAGGACCACGGGGCCGCCGGACGCGGCCCGGCGGCGCATCGCCTCGCGGACGGCGGTGACATGGAGGACGCCGGCGTGCCCGGTGGAGGCGGCCGCGGCGGTGAACGGCACCTCGTCGGCGAGCACCGTGACCCGCGACGCGCCGGCCACCGTCTCGGAGCCGGGAGCGCTACCGGCCGGGGCGCTCACCCGCAGGCCGGGGGCGAGTCCCTCGACGTCGGCGGCGACCTCGGTCAGGACTCCGGCGCATGCGGTGGGTGCCGCGTCCGGCCCGGGGAGCTCGAGGGCGTGGACCTGGATCCGCACCTGGCCGGGTCCCAGCGGCCGGCGCTGCGCGGTGCGCAGGGCAGGCTCGTCCGCGAGGCTCAGCTCGTACCGGTCTCCCGCCGGGACCCGGACCGTGTCCGCGGGACGGGCGCGCACCAGCCTGGGCGCGAGCAAAGCGCCGGAGCGGAGGGCGAGTTCGGGTTCGTCGGGGCAGGCCTGGGCGATGCGCAGGGCGTCCGCCGGGTCCGAGTCGTCGAGGTCGAGCAGGGCCAGCCCGAGTTCCGGGTGCTCGGCGCGGGCGCTGCGTGCCAGGCCCCACAGGACCGAGCGGGCGTAGCCGGCCACGGTGTCGCCGTCGGCGGCGGCGACCGCGTCGCGGGTCACCCACACGGTCCGGGAGGGTGCCTCGTCCGCGGGCAGGGCGAGCAGCGCGTGCAGCTCGTCCAGTGCCGCGGCGGCCGTCTCCCGTGCCACGAGGGCGGGTTCGGCGTCCGCGGCCGGACGCGGCCAGAACCGTACGACGACATCGGCGCCGCTCTCGCGCACCTCGGCCCCAGCCATGCCGAGGCCGCGGAGCGCGGCCGCGACCTGGGGGTCGGACCGGTGGGCGGCGACCGTCCACACGCAGCCCGGCCGGCCGGCCGCCTCGGCGGGCAGGGCCGTCCAGGCGACCTCGTAGAGGTGCCGCGCGTTCTCGGAGCCGGCGTCGAGGTCGGCCGGGTCGGCCGCCCTCAGCCGTACGCCTTCCAGGCGGCCCGCGGGAAGACCGTCGGGGTCCCAGAGCGTCACGTCGAGCGTGAGGTCGGTGGCGGATCCGCCGGTACGCCGTACGGACGCGGTCAGGTCGGTGGCGCCGCCGGGCGGCAGGACGCAGCGGCCCACCGCGACCGGGAGGAGCACCCGCTCGCCGTCCGTCCCGAAGGCGGCGGCGACCTGCAGTGCCGCATCGAGCAGGGCCGGGTGGACCGGGTAGGGGTCGGCCACGTCACGGGCGGCGGACGGCAGCGAGAGGCGCGCGAGGAGGGTGCCGTCGCCGGTCGGGACGGCCGACCGTACGCCCTGGAAGGCGGGTCCGTAGCCCAGTCCGAGCGCGCCGAGACGGTCGTACGTCCCAGGGGTCCAGGCCTCTTCGGGCGTCTCCGGCCACGCAGGTGGCCGCCCCGCCGCGACGGGTGCGGGCTCGGCCGCCGAGGCGGTGGCGTGCAGGGTCCAGCCGGTGGTGTCCGCGCCGCGCGGGCGGCTGTGCACGGTGATCTCCGGTTCGGGACCGGCGGTGACCACCTCGACGGACACCTCGACGGTGTGGGAGGCGGGCAGCACGAGGGGGCTGAGCAGGAACAGGTCGGTGACGTCGGCCGGGACGCCGGGACGTGCCACGGTGAGGGCCGCGCGGCACAGCTCCAGCAGGGTCGTGCCGGAGACCACGGTCCGGCCGAACACGGCGTGGTCGGGAAGCCAGTCGGCGGTGGCCGGGGACCACTCGTCGCGGAAGGTCCAACGGGTCTCGTCGGCCGACTGGAGCTGGATGCCGAGCAGCGGGTGCGCGGCACGGTCGAGCAGACCGGGACCGCCCGTTCCCGACTCGGGTTCGGTCCAGTGGCGCTGTGTGTCCCACGCGTAGGTCGGCAGGTCGGCGGGCGCGGTGCCGGCGACCGGGCGGCGCCCGTCGATGTTCCGTCCGTGGACGTGCAGTTCGGCGGTGGCCCGGTCCAGGCAGCCGGGGCCCTCCTCGTCGCGGCGCAGCGAGCCGACGGCGAGCAGCTCGTGGCCGCACTCCTCGCCGACCGTGCGCACGGCCGTGAGCAGGGCCGGGTGGGGGCTGAGTTCGACGAAGTGGCGGTAGCCGTCGGCCGCCATCCGCGCCACGGTCGGCGCGAAGCGCACCGGTTCACGCAGGTTGGTGTACCAGTAGTCGGCCTCCAGCTCCCCGGTGACGGGCTCTGCGGTGACGGTGGAGTACCAGGCGACGGAGGTCGGGCAGGTGGTGACGCCGTCGAGTTCGTCGAGGATCGTCGCGCGGACCGGTTCGACCCGGGCAGTGTGGGAGGCGTAGTCGACGTCGAGGCGGCGGACGAAGACCTGCCGGGCCTCGAGGCCGGCGAGCAGGGCCTCCACGGGCGCCACGTCACCGGCGACCACGGTGGAGCGGCCGCTGTTCACCGCCGCGACGGCGACGCCCTCGGGGAGCAGGGCCTCCACCTCGGTGCGGGGCAGGGCGACGACGGCCATGGTGCCGGTGCCGGACAGCTCCGTCAGTGCCCGGCTGCGCAGGGCGACCACGGCCGCCGCGTCGTTGAGGCTGAGCGCTCCGGCGACACAGGCGGCGGCGACCTCGCCCTGGCTGTGCCCGATCACGGCGTCGGGCCGGACACCCCGGGCCCGCCACACGGCGGCCAGTGACACCATCACCGCGAACAGCACCGGCTGGACGACGTCCACGCGGTCCAGGGACGGGGCTTTGGCGTCGCCGCGCAGCACCGACGCCACGGACCACTCGGTGAACGGGCGCAGGGCGGCGTCGCAGCGGTCGAGTTCGTCCGCGAACACCGGGTTCCGGTCGAGCAGGTCGCGGGCCATGCCGGTCCACTGGGCGCCCTGGCCCGGGAAGACGAAGGCCACCTTGCCGGCCGGCAGCACCTGCCGGGGGCCGGCGGTCCGGTCGGGGTCGTCCTGCCCCTCCGCCAGGGCGCGCAGGGCGGTGAGGAGTTCCTCGCGGCGGTCCGCCCGGACGACGGCTCGCTGCTCGAAGTGGGTGCGGTGGTGGGTGAGGGTCGCGGCCACGTCGGCCAGGGGCAGTTCCGGCCGCGCCTCGAGTGCTTCGAGGAGGCGGGCTGCCTGGCCGCGCAGGGCGGGCAGGCTGCGCGCGGAGAGCGGGAAGAGGCCGCTGCCGGGCAGCTCCGCCGTGGTGTCCGGTTCTGGTTCCCGTGGTGCCTCCTCCAGCACCACGTGGGCGTTCGTGCCGCTGATCCCGAAGGCGCTCACTCCGGCCCGCCGCACCCGGCCGGGCTCCCGCGGCCATGCCTCGGCCGCGGCGCGTACGCGCAGGCCGCTGCCGCTCCAGTCGATGTGCCCGGTGAGGGTCTCGGCGTGCAGCGAGGCGGGTATGCGTTCGTGGCCGAGGGCCAGCACGGTCTTGATGACGCCGCCGATGCCCGCCGCGGCCTGGGTGTGACCGATGTTGGACTTCAGGGAGCCGATGCCGAGCGGCCGGTCGGCGGGCCTGCCCGGGCCGAACACGTTGGCCAGCGCCCGGCCCTCGATCGGGTCGCCCAGCCGGGTGCCGGTGCCGTGCGTCTCGACGTAGTCCAGGTCGTGCGGTGCGAGTCCGGCGGCGTCCAGGGCGGCGCGCAGCACTCGTTCCTGGGCCGGGCCGTTGGGCGCGCTGAGGCCCTGGCTGCGGCCGTCCTGGTTGATCGCCGAGCCCTTGACGACGGCCAGTACCCGGTCGCCGTCCCGGCGCGCGTCCGCGAGCCGCTTGAGCAGCACCAGCCCGCAGCCCTCGGCCCACACGACACCGTCCGCGTCGGCCGAGAACGGGCTGCACCGCCCGGACGGCGACAGCCCGCGCAGCCTGCTGAACTCGACGTGCCCGCGGGGTGTGACGAGCAGCGTGGCGCCGCCGGCGAGGGCCAGGTCGCACTCGCCGCTCGCCAGCGCACGCGCCGCCAGGTGCAGGGCGACCAGCGAGGAGGAGCAGGCGGTGTCGACGGTCACCGCGGGGCCCTGGAGGCCGAGGGTGTAGGCGATGCGCCCGGAGGCCACGCTGGTCGCCGTGCCGGTGCCGACGTGCCCGTCGAGCTGGCCGAGCGAGGCGGCGGCGAGGTATCCGCTGTCGTAGAGGCCGATGTAGACGCCCGTGGAGGTGCCGCTGAGCGTGTCCGGGACGATGCCCGCGCGCTCCAGCGTTTCCCAGGCCGTCTGCAGGAGCAGCCGCTGCTGCGGGTCCATGGCGGCGGCCTCGCGCGGGGATATCCCGAAGAAGGCCGCGTCGAAGCGGTCGATGCCGTCCAGGAAGCCGCCGCTGAGGGTGTACGCCCTGCCGGTCGCCTCCGGGTCGGGGTCGAGCAGCGCGTGCGTGTCCCAACGGCCCGCCGGGACCTCGCAGACGGCGTCCCGGCCCGCGGCGAGCAGCCGCCACAGCGCCTCGGGGTCGTCGGCGCCGCCGGGGAAGCGGCAGGCCATGGAGACGATGGCCACCTCCTCGTCCGCGCCCGCCGGGACCCGCTCCGGCACGGGGTTCGTCGGCGGCCCGGGGTTCGTCGGCGGCACGGGGTTCGTCGGCGGCACGGTGGCGGCGGGCGGTTCGAGTACCGCTTCGGTGATGGCCGTGATGGTGGGGTGGTTGAAGACCAGGGACGGTTCCAGGGTCTGGCCGGTCCACTCGGAGAGCCGGGCCGCCAGCGTCACCAACTGGCGTGATCCGATGCCGAACTCGGCGATCGGGCGGTCCGGGTCGACGGCCGGCGGGTCGATCCCGGCCGCCTCGGCGACGGCCGACACCAGCCAGGCCCGTACACCGTCGGAGGTCTTCGGGGACGGCTCGGGGGACTGCTTCGGGGACTCGTTCGCAGGCATCTGGGCAGGTGTCCTCGTGAACTGGGGCTCAGGCGGATTCCGTACGGCTGCGCGCGGCAGGGGCAGACGACGGTGTGCGGGCAGGGTGGACCGCCGTGCGGCGGACATGCCGTGGGGACGACGACGGGCAGGCCTCGGCGACCGGCGGTGCGCCCCCCGCCCCCAACGGGGCCCCGGCGGCCGGCCGGGGGATCACAGGGCCGGCGCGGCCCCCGGGGGGGCGCCGCCGGCGCGCAGGGGGGGGCCGGGGGCGGACGGTGTCAGAGCTGGCCGGGCTCGCCGACCGTGGCGAGGGTGGCGTCGAGATACGCCGCACGGGTGGCGCGGCGCTGGATCTTCCCGCTGGACGTCTTGGGGATGGTGCCGGGGTGGACCAGCACGACGTCGCGCACCGACAGGCCGTGGGCCTCGCCGATCGCGCTGCGGACCAGGTCGGTGACCTTCTCGGACTCGCCGGCCGCGTCGGGCGACAACTCGGCGACCAGGACGGCCTGTTCGCCCTCCGTTCCGGAGTCGACGGAGAACGCGGCGGTGCAGCCGGGCCGCAGGGCCGGGTGGGACAGCTCGGCCGAGAGCTCGAGGTCCTGCGGATAGTGGTTGCGGCCGTCGATGACGATCAGGTCCTTGCGGCGGCCGGTGACGAACAGCTCGCCGTCCCGCAGGAATCCGAGGTCGCCGGTGCGCAGGAAGCGGCCTTCGTGGCCGGGGAGCGTGGCGCGGAAGGTCTCACGGGTGGCGAGGGCGTTGCGCCAGTAGCCCTTGGCGACGCCTGCGCCGCCGACCCATATCTCGCCGACCTCCCCCTCGGGCAGTTCCTCCTGCCGTTCCGGGTCGGCGATCGCCACGGTCACGCCGGGGCCGGGGCGTCCGCAGCCCACGGCCGCCGCGTCCGTCTCGCCCGCGTGCGGTCCGGTCGCGTCGGGTTCCAGCAGCGTGGGCGGGGTGTCCACCGAACCGCCGGTGACCATGAGGGTGGCCTCGGCCAGGCCGTAGCAGGGGTAGAGGGCCTCGCGGCGGAAGCCCGCCTCGCCGAAGGTGTCGGCGAACCGGCGCAGGGTGGCCGCGCGTACCGGTTCGGCGCCGTTGAAGGCGACCTTCCAGGATCTGAGGTCGAGGGTGTCAAGCAGGTCCGGGGTGGCGTGCTTCAGGCACAGCTCGTAGGCGAAGTTGGGTCCGCCGCTGGTGTGCGGGCGGTAGCGGCTGACGGCGGTCAGCCAGCGCGCGGGCTGCTGCAGGAAGTGCAGCGGTGAGAAGAGGGTGGCGGTGACGCCGAGGTACAGGGTGTTGAGGATTGGGCCCATCAGGCCCATGTCGTGGTAGACGGGGAGCCAGCTGACGATCAGTTCGTTCCGGTGCTCCGCGATCGCGTCCGGGGTGTGGCCCATCCGCTCGGTGATGACCCGCTCGTTGGCGAGCAGGTTCGCGTGGGTGACGGCCACGCCGCGCGGGGCCGACGTGGAGCCGGAGGTGTACTGGAGGAACGCGACCGATTCCGCGGTGAGTTCGGGTTCGCGCCAGGCGGCGGCCGCCTCGTCGGGTATGTCCTCGGTGGCGATCCGGGCGATGCCGTCCAGTTCGGGCAGGTGCTGTGCCATGCCGTCCAGGGCGGCGATCACCTCGCGGCCGCCGAGGATGACCTTGGCGTCCGCGTCGGCCATCAGGCGCTTCATGCGGGTCAGGGCCCGGTGGTTCTGGGACCGGCCCTGCGGGGGCACGCCCGGTACGGCGACCACGCCGGCCGAGAGACAGCCCAGGTAGCCGCTGATGAACTCCAGGCCGGGCGGGTACAGCAGCATCGCGCGGGAACCGGCAAGCCCGTGCTCCTGCAGCCAGGCGGCGACGGCCCGGGAACGGGCGGCGAGGCGCCCGTAGGTGAGGTGCTGCACTTCTCCCTCGGTGTCGCCCGTGACGAGGTAGCGGTAGGCGGTCCGGTCAGGATGGATCGAGGCGTGCGTGGTCAGTAAGTCGACCAGGGAACGTGCCATAGGACGAGTCTCACCTGTCTGAATAGGCGGGCAGGGAACTGGCGTTCGAGGGACGCGTCACGCGTGTACGCACGAGCCGCCGCCAACCCGGCCCCCTTGCCAGGCTGTTCGACTCGGCACCCCCGCCGCCGGAGTCGCAGGTCGGGCGACTTCCAGTCATCCCCGCTTCAGCTTGCTACCGGCAAGTAGCACCCTAGCAACTATCGATTGATCGAAATGCCGAACACACGTAAACGCTTTGTATCCACGGAGGTTTGGCAGGTGGACGGCGCATGACGAGGGGATTCACACGACGGCCGGGTGACGGGTTTCACGTCGTCCCCGCCCCACACCGCCCGTCCGTGCCACCCGCCGGATCGTTCGCGCGACGCCTTCGGCGTCGGCCGCGGACACCGCGAGCCGGGCGAAGGGCGCCGGCGGCCACAGGTCGACGACCACGACCGGGCCGTGCTCGCGCACGGCGACGAAGTCCAGACCCTCGGAGTGCCGCCACTGCCCCACACAGAAGCGGTCGGGCAGCCACCGGCCGGAACGCGGCTCTCCGCGCAGCCCGCGCCACCAGTCCGGCTCGACGGCCACCTCACGGACGGCCGCGAGCGGCACACGGACCTCGCGACGCCGGGCCAGGAGCCGCTCCCGCAGGGCGAGCCGGAGGACCATGTCCTCCCCGTCGACGACGAGCCGGGCCACCGCGATCACCTCCTGCGACCATCCGTGCCCAGGACCGCGAGGCCATCTGTTCGCACATGACGATGATTACCCCAAATGCCCCATCGGTGAATCGGTCCTATCGTGCTCTTATGGAGCACGCACTCAGTCCCGTGAACCTCGCCGAGCTGCGGCGTCCGCGCCCCTATCCCGCCGTTTCCGTGCTGACGCCGACCCATCGCCGCGAGCCAGAGAACACCCAGGATCCGGTCCGGCTGCGCAACGTCGTGGCCGAGGCCAAGAAGCAGCTGGAGTCCGACCCCTCGGTCACCCGGGAGCGACGCACCGACGTCATCGAGCAGCTCGACCGGGCCCTCGCCGAGGTGGACCTGGCGCACGCCGAGGACGGCCTGGTGATCTTCGCCGCCCCGGGTGAGCACCAGGTGTGGTCGCTCGGCCGCACCGTGCCCGAACGGGTCGTCCTCTCGGACACCTTCCTCACCCGCAACCTCGTCTCCGCCCGGGCCGCCGAGCGGCCCTTCTGGGTGCTGTCGGTCTCCGCCGACCGCATCACCCTGTGGAGCGGCGGCCCCGAGCGGGTGACCGAGGACCACTCCGGCGGCTTCCCGATGACCAGGGACCGCGAGAACTTCGACGCCGAGCGCCAGGAACAGATCGGCGACATCCCGAGCACGTTCCGCGACGAGGGCACCCGCCGCTTCCTGCGCGATGCCGACACGGCCCTGACAGCGCTCCTGCGCGACGCCCCGAGGCCGCTGTTCGTCACCGGCGAGCAGGCGGCCCTGTCGGCGCTCGACGAGGTCGGCAGCGCCATCAGGGACGCCGTCCACGTACCGCACGGCGGCCTGGCGAACGGTACTCCCGACGCCGTGTGGCAGGCGATACGGCCGACGGTCGAAGCGGCGGCCCGGAAGGCCACCGACACCGTGGCCCGGGAGCTGGACTCGGCCCGGGGACGCAAGGAGTTCGCCGCCGGTGTCGACGAGGTCTGGCAGAGCGCCCGTGAGGGCCGTGTCCGGCTGCTCGCCGTCGAGGAGAACTACCGCATCACCGTCCGTGACGACGGCGACCATCTGATCCCGGCGGAGAGCGGCGACCTCGACGCCCGCGAGGACATCGTGGACGAGATCGTCGAGCAGTGCCTGGAGACCGGTGCCGACGTCCGCTTCGTGCCGGACGGCACCCTGGGCGACGAGGACGGGATCGCGGGAGTGCTGCGCTACTGAGGCCACGGGGCGCTCCGCCCGGCGGCGTACGCTACGCGTGATCGTCGGGTGAGAGGGAGTGCGCGCGTGGGTGACCTGCTGGGCGTGGCCGTACTGGGTGCCGGAAACATGGGGGCCGATCACATACGGCGCCTGGACCGTACGGTGAGCGGAGCCAGGGTCGCCGCGGTGGCCGATCCCGACGCCGGGCGTGCCGAAGCGGCGGTCGCCGGCCTGGACGGGGTCGCCGTGCACACGGACACGGTGTCCGCGCTGGACGCGCCCGGCGTCGAAGCCGTCCTGATCGCCTCCCCCGGCCCCGCGCACGAGGATGCGCTGCTCGCGGCCTTCGCACGCGGTCTGCCCGTGCTGTGCGAGAAGCCCATGGTGCCGGACCCCGCCGGAGCGCTCCGGGTGGTGGAGGCCGAGGCACGGCTCGGGCGGCGACTGGCGCAGGTCGGGTTCATGCGCCGATACGACAGCGAGTACCGGCGTCTCAAGGCCCTGCTCGACGGCGGCACCCTGGGGCGCGCGCTCATGCTGCACTGCACCCACCGCAACGTCTCCTCGCCGCCCGGCTTCACCAGCGCCATGCTGGTCGACAGTTCGGTGTCGCACGAGATCGACGCGGCCCGCTGGCTGCTCGGCCAGGAGCTGACCGCCGTGACCGTGCTGCGTCCGGCGTCCTCGGCGGGCGCCCCTCAGGGGCTGATCGATCCGCAGTTCGTGCTCTTCGAGACGGAGGGCGGCGCCCTGGTGGACGTGGAGATCTTCGTCAACTGCGGCTTCGGCTACGAGGTCCGGTGCGAGGCCGTGTGCGAGGCGGGCAGCGCCCGCATCGGCGACGAGCACACCATGGTCGTGACCGCGCGGGGCAGTGCGCGCGAGGAGGTGGCGCAGGACTACCTCGTCCGGTTCGCCGACGCCTACGACCGCGAGGTGCAGGACTGGGTCGACGCCACCCGGCAGGGGCGCGTCACCGGGCCGAGCGTCTGGGACGGCTACGCGGCGTCCGTGGTCGCGGAGGCGGGAGTCCGGGCACTGGAGAGCGGCCGCCGCACGGCCGTGGAGCTCGCCCCGCGCCCGGGTCTGTACGCCCCGCTCAGCCGCTGACGCTGGACGCGCCCGCCTTCGTCGCGTCGCCCTGGAAGCGGCGCGGCAAGCGCTCGGGCCCGGTCATGGTGAGGTCGTACTTCCCGCCGCCGTGTCCGGCACGGATGGAGCCGAGACGGTACCCCCCGGTCGACCGTGTACTGCCGGGGTGTGGTGTCGCGGCAGGCGTTCGGGGGGACGGAGAAGTGTGCCGCCCTCGTCACCGTGGCGCGCTGATCGGTCATGGTGAACCAGGTGAGGACACTGCCGGCCGGGCCGAACTCCGGGCGGTCGAGCCGGCCGCCGGGCCGGCACGGCAGCGCGCGGGGCGGGTTCCGGGCTCCTGGGCGGGCAGGGCGTTGCCGGTCGGGACGGGGTCGGGCAGCGAGCCGCAGGTGCCGAGGCCGGTGACGCCCGTCGCGGGCGGGGACACGGGGCCGTAACCGGGTTGGCGAAGTCGAGGACGCCGTCCGGCCGGTGTCGTCCGCCCCGTCCTCGCCACAGGGGTGCCCGGGCGGCACACCGCGCGCAAGGCTGCAGGGGATGACCGTCAGGGCCATACCGTGCGATGAGGCGGAGATGGACGTGAGCCGAAGCCGTCCGGGGAGCGGCGAGTTGCCTCATACGCCGTCGAAGAGGGCGCTCAGTCCGCGTTCGACGACCGCCCCGAGGTCCTCCTGTCCGGCCGGCACCACGGCATAGGTGCGCAGCAGGAAGCGGCGCAGCGCAGGGGTGTCGAACTGGAGCAGGGCGAGTCCGTACGGCGAGTGGAACTCCAGGACCGTACGCGTGCGGCCGCACGGCCAGATGTGCACGTCCCCGCGTCCGGCCGGCGCGCTCAGCCCGTCGTCGAGGAGGGAGCGCGCGAAGGTCCAGGTGACGCATGCGCCGTCCAGGGTCGATTCGGGCGGGAAGTCGATGAAGACGGCCAGCGGATCCTCGGAGGTGTAACGGAGCGTGGCGGGTACGGGGACCTCTCGGTCCTCGGGGGTGACCAGGCTGGCCCGGGTGGGCTGTTCGAAGGTGGTGTCCATGCCTTTACGAGTCCGCAGCGGCCGCTCTCGTGGCGCTAAATCCGGTCATAGTTCGGTGTGACTCGCGCCGCACCCCGCACGGCCTGGACCACGAAGAACACATGCATATCGAACATGCGCTTGAGTACCGTCTCCCGGGCCCCGGCATTCGCTCAAGTCACCTACTGTGCCCACGACTTGCCTCACCTCGCCCGATACTCCATTCCTACCGGTCAGTCACACTTCGAAGACTCTGGCATATGCCAGAAGCACCACCGGATCGGGTGTCGCCAAATCCCTTACAGGGCGTCGCGGGCTGTGCAACAGTCGTAACGGTCCTTCCGTCCCCCTGGCCGAACCGTCCCGCATCGGAGTGCGTCATGCCGTCCCACCTCTCTGCGGACCGACCAGCCGCCCAGCCGCCCGGGCGTGGCTCGGTCGAAGCGCTTATATCGCAGACGCGGCGGCTCAAGGGCGACGTGGACGCCGTACGGCGGGACGCGCAGAACGACGGTACGGACGGTACGGGCCCCCGGGAACGCTGGCAGCGCGCGCTGTACGACCTGGCGCTGCACCAGCTCAACGACCTGGACGAGCACTTGGCGCAGTTGCGGGACGGCCCGCCGCCGGCGCCGGCGGCGGCCCCCGTGCTCGCGGCGCGGGGAGAAGCGGCCCCCGGTTCACTGCTCAGCCGGGTCGGCAGCGCTGAGTGGAACCTGCTGACGGACGGCGCCAGTTGGTCCGGGGAGCTGTACGAGATCCTCGGCGTCGACCCGGCCGCCCCCGCCCTGACCCTCGACGAACTGCCCTCATTGGTCCTCGACGACGACCGGCCTGGGCTGACGTCGATGGTGACGGACTGCCTGGTCGACGCCAAGCCGATCGACGGGGAGTTCCGCGTCATGCGGCCCGACGGAGCCGTCCGGACCGTGCACATGATGGGCGAGCCCGTGCTCGGCACCGACGGCAGCACCGCCTCCATGTGGGCCGTGCTGCGGGACGTCAGTGAACTGCGCCGCAGTCAGCGGACGGTCCGCGAGACCTCTGACTCGTTGCAGCGCCACCGGCAGCAGACACAGACCGAGCACCGGCTCGCGGTCGAGCTGCAGGAGGCCGTACTGCCGCCGTGGCGCGGCTCCCTGCGCCTCCCGCGCCGGGGGCCGCAGACGCTCGACCTCGCGGCCCACTACCTGCCGTCCGCGACGAGCACGCTGATCGGCGGTGACTGGTACGACGCGCTCGAACTGGCCGACGGCGACACCCTGCTGAGCGTCGGCGACCTCACCGGACACGGCGTGACCGTCACCTCGGGCATGGCGATGCTGCTGGGCGCCCTGCGCGGCATGGCGATGGCCGGAACCGAACCCGGCCACCTGATGGCCCTGCTCAACCAGTTACTCGACGCCACCGTGCAGCCGGCCCTGGGCAGCGCCGTCTGCTGCCGCTACCGACCCGCGTCCCGCACTCTGGTGTGGGCGCAGGCAGGACACCCCGCCCCGCTGCTGTTCCGCGACGGGACGGGGCGCATGCTGAACGCACCGGACGGCGTCCTCCTCGGCGCGACCTCCGGAGCCGCCTACGGGCAGGCCGAAGTGACCCTACGGCCCGGCGACCTGATCCTGCTGCACACCGACGGGCTGGTGCCCGGACACAGCGGGACGGACGCCTTGGACCGCCTGCTCGACCTGGCCGAACGCTTCGGGACGGCGCGTACCGCACAGGACTGCGTACGGACGGTCGTGGAGGAGTTCGGCGCGATCGAGCGGCAGGACGACGCCTGCGTGCTCATCGCCAGGGTGACGTCACAGGACGACGCCCGCGCCTGACGCTTACGAAGGACCTGACCTCACAGGAAACGCGGGGGCACAGACCCCCGTGCACTCCTGCGGCCCGTTACACCTGTGCCCCGTCGGCCTCCCTGCCCTTCGGCATCGGCAGCGCGAGCCTGATCTCCTCCCGCAGTTCGTTGATCTTCGGATAGCCGGCGTACTCGGCGGTCAGCCGGTACATCTGGCGCAGCCGGTCCCAGGTGCGGTGGGAGGAGTTCGATCCCATCGACATCAGGGCCAGCCGGGCGTACCGGTCCGCCTGTTCGGGGTCGTCCGCGATGAAGCAGGCGGAGGCCATGGACAGGAAGTCGAAGATCTTCGACCGTTGCCGGCCGTCGATCCGCAGGGCGAGGGCCTTCTCCGCGTAGTGCTGTGCGTGCGCTGCCGCGCTCGGGTCGTGCTCCGCCAGCGTGCGGTAGGCCAGGGCCTGCATGCCGTACAGATCCTCCTCCTTGAACATCTGCATCCAGCTCGGCGGCGGCACGTCTCCCTTGTCGGACACGAAGAGATCCTCCGCCTGTCCGAGGGTGCGGCGCATCGCCTGGCCCTTGCCCATCGACGCCTGTGCCCAGGCCTCGATGGTGTGGAGCATCGCCTGGGTGCGCGGCAGCACCTCGTCGCCCGAGCCGGACTGGGCGAGCTTCATCAGGTCGAGTGCGTCGTCCGGCCGGCCGAGGTGCACCATCTGGCGAGCCGCTCTGGAGAGCGCCTCCCCGGCGCGGGGCCGGTCACCGCCCTCACGGGCCGCATGGGCGGCGATGACGAAGTACTTCTGGGCCGTGGGTTCCAGGCCGACGTCGTGCGACATCCAGCCCGCGAGGACGGCGAGGTTGGCCGCGACGCCCCACAGGCGCCGCTGGAGATGGTCGGGGTGGCGGTAGGCGAGCATGCCGCCCACCTCGTTGAGCTGGCCCACCACCGCCTTGCGCTGCAGCCCGCCGCCGCGGGCCGCGTCCCATGCCCGGAACACCTCGACCGAGCGCTCCAGTTCCTCGATCTCCTGCGACCCGATGGGGGCGGCCTCGTAGCGGTCGAACCCAGCGGGGTCGGCGTGCAGGGGGTCGTTGAGAGCGGGGGCGTCGGCCTTGAGTGTCGGGTCGGTGTGCAGCCAGTCGTACATGGCGCTGCTGAGTGCGGATCCCGCGGCGAGCGCGGCACCCGCGCCCACCAAGCCGCGTCGGTTGAGCATGAGGTCCATTCCCGTGAATTCGGTGAGGACCGCGGCAGTCCGTTCGGGCGCCCACGGCACGCCGTCGGGATGTTCCGCACTCCCGCCGCCCGGCCGTTTCCCCATACGCCCGTGCCGCACCAGACCGAGGTCCTCAATGGTCACGACACGGCCGAGACGCTCGGTGAACAGGGCCGCCAGCACCCGCGGCACCGGATCGCGCGGGATCTCTCCCGTGTCGATCCACCGCCGCACCCGGGAGGTGTCGGTCGACAGCTGGGGGTGGCCCATGGCCGCCGCCTGCTTGTTGACCAGCCTCGCGAGTTCGCCCTTGGACCAGCCGGCCAGGCCGAACAGGTCCGCGAGCCGGGTGTTGGATTGTCCGCTCACGTCAAGCCCCCAGGTTCTCGGCTGAGTTGACAGTAGCCCGGTGAGACTTGCCGGGCGACTATTCGCCACGGTTCGCCAGGGTGCGCCAGATGGTGTGCCACTGGGCATCGGGTGTCGAGTAGGAACGCGCCACCCCGACCCGGTCACCAGCTGACAGGGCGGACGCATTCCCCAGGATGCTGCCGTCCGGGCGGCCGGGCCGGGCTGGCGCGAGGACTTAAGGCAGGCACTGCAGGCACACGAAGGGATCTGTATCTCCCATGTACGCAGCATCGTCCTCCGTGTCCGCCCCGCCCCGGCCGCTGCGCCCCCGTCCGGCGGGCAGCGGCCCCTATCTCGACCCCGCGCGTCCGGGGACCCCCGTGCTGGGCGCGGGCCGGGCGCGGCGCGCCGCGGGGCGCGGCCCCCCACCCCGCAGCGGGCGACGCGACTTGTACCGCCCCCCGGGCGCCCAGCGGCGCCCCCCGCTCGCCGCGGTGCACCCCCACTGCCCGGAGTTCGCTCCCGTCCAC
>NZ_JBHYKH010000160.1:1106-17147 GCF_042741275.1 Streptomyces sp. NPDC058964 | reverse complement strand
CGCGCGGCCGCGGGGCAACACCGACCCTCTGTCCCCGGCGGGCCCGGTTGGGGGAACCCCCCGCTCGACTCGAGCCGGGCGCGGTGGAAGCTGGTGGCAGGCCTGGCGTGAACTCCCTGCCGGGGTAAGGGCGGTGATGCGCTCGTACACCCTGCGCGCCCAGCGCCGCGACCCCGACGAGATCGACATCGACTTCGTCCTGCACGGCGTCGGGCCGGCTGCCGCCACGCCGGCGGGACCCGCCTCCCGCTGGGCCTCCCGCGCCGCCGCCGGCGACCGCGCGCTGCTCCTCGGCCCGGCGATCGCCGACAACCGCGCGATCCGCTTCCGTCCACCCCAGGGCGCCGACCTCGTCGTCGTCTGGGGCGACGAGACCGCCCTGCCCGCCGCCTCGGCCATCCTCGAGTCCCTGCCCGCCGGCACGCGCGTCCGCGCCTGGCTGGAGGTGCCGCACGCCGGTGACATCCAGGACCTCGCCACCGAGGCGGACGCGGAGATCACCTGGCTCGTGCACGACGCGGGCTCCCCCAGGGCCGTCGACGCGGTACGGGCCGCTCAGCTCCCGGCCGCCGACCGGCCGTACGTGTGGATCGCCGGTGAGTCCGGACGGGTGAAGGAGCTGCGCCGGCACTTCGTCCGTGAGCGCGGTGTCGACCGGCGCAGCGTCACCTTCGTCGGCTACTGGCGGCGGGGCATGTCGGAGGAGCAGCTCCGCGCAACGGAGTGACTCCCGCCGAAGTGACGGCGGTTACGGGAGGGATACGGCTTCCCGACGTAACTTAGGTTAGGCTAACCTAAGTTACAGCCTTTCGGCCCTCTCCCGTTTCCCGCGGCGGACCGTCCCCTCGGAGGACCCCCACATGCGCTCGCACCTGCTCAATGACCTCACCGCGGAGCACTACCGCCGCTCCGTGACCGAAGGAGTCGAGCGGGTGGCGGCCAAACTCGCCACCACCGGAAGGCCGTTCACCGGCGTGACCGTCGACGCCCTCGCCCCGGCCGTCGAGCGGATCGACCTCGACCGCCCCCTGCACGACACCGCCGCGGTGCTGGACGAGCTGGAGGAGGTCTACCTCCGCGACGCGATCTACTTCCATCACCCCCGCTACCTCGCCCACCTCAACTGCCCGGTGGTCATCCCGGCGGTGCTCGGCGAGGCGGTCCTCTCCGCGGTCAACTCCTCCCTCGACACCTGGGACCAGTCGGCCGGCGGCACCCTCATCGAGCGCAGGCTCATCGACTGGACGGCCGCCCGCATCGGCCTCGGCGAGGCCGCCGACGGCGTCTTCACCTCCGGCGGCACCCAGTCCAACCTCCAGGCCCTGCTGCTGGCCCGCGAGGAGGCCACGCGAGGGCGGGGGCGGCGGGAATGTCCGGCCTCCCTCGCGAAACTGCGCGTCTTCGCCTCCGAGGCCGGCCACTTCAGCGTGCAGAAGTCCGCGAAACTCCTCGGCCTCGGCCCGGACGCGGTGGTCACCGTCCCCGTCGACCACGACAAGCGTATGCAGACCGTCGCCCTCGCCCACGAGCTGGAACGCTGCCGGAAGGCCGGCCTGGTCCCGATGGCCGTCGTCGCCACCGCCGGCACCACCGACTTCGGCTCCATCGACCCGCTGCCCGAGATCGCCGGGCTGTGCTCCCAGTACGGCGTGTGGATGCACGTCGACGCCGCCTACGGCTGCGGGCTGCTCGCCTCCCTCAAGTACCGGGACCGCCTGGACGGTATCGACCGCGCCGACTCGGTCACCGTCGACTATCACAAGTCCTTCTTCCAGCCGGTGAGTTCCTCCGCCGTGCTGGTCCGCGACGCCGCCACGCTGCGCCACGCGACCTACCACGCCGAGTACCTCAACCCGCGCCGCATGGTGCGGGAGCGCATCCCCAACCAGGTCGACAAGTCCCTGCAGACCACCCGCCGATTCGACGCCCTCAAGCTGTGGATGACCCTGCGCGCGATGGGCGCCGACGGGATCGGCGAACTCTTCGACGAGGTCTGCGACCTGGCGGTGGAGGGCTGGAAGCTGCTCGCGGCCGACCCCCGCTTCGAGGTGGTCGTGCGGCCGTCCCTGTCCACCCTGGTCTTCCGCTGCATCCCGGCGGCGGTCACCGACCCGGCCGAGCTCGACCGCGCCAACCTGTACGCCCGCAAGGCCCTGTTCGCCTCCGGCGACGCCGTCGTCGCGGGCACCAAGGTCGGCGGCCGCCACTACCTGAAGTTCACCCTGCTCAACCCCGAGACGACGGCGGCCGACATCGCCGCCGTCCTCGACCTGATCGCCGGCCACGCCGAGCAGTACCTGGGAGAGTCCCTTGACCGCGCGTCCTGAAGCCCCCTGCAAGACCTACGACTTCCTGGGGATCGGGCTCGGCCCCTTCAACCTCGGCCTCGCCTGCCTCACCGAGCCGATCGCCGCACTGGACGGCGTGTTCCTCGACTCGAAGCCCGACTTCGAATGGCACGCCGGAATGTTCCTCGACGGCGCCCACCTCCAGACCCCGTTCCTGTCGGACCTGGTCACCCTGGCCGACCCGACCTCGCCGTACTCCTTCCTCAACTACCTGAAGGAGAAGGGCCGGCTGTACTCGTTCTACATCCGCGAGAACTTCTATCCGCTGCGGGTCGAGTACGACGACTACTGCCGCTGGGCCGCCGGCAAGCTGACCAGTGTCCGCTTCGGCACCACCGTCACCGAGGTGAGGTACGAGGACGAGCTCTACCTGGTCCGCACCGAGGCCGGCGAGACGTACCGCGCCCGCCGCCTGGTGCTCGGCACGGGCACGGTCCCCTTCGTTCCCGAGGCCTGCCGGGACCTGGGCGGCGGCCTCATCCACACCGCGCAGTACATGCACCGCAAGGCGGAGCTGCAGTCGAAGAAGTCCATCACGGTCGTCGGCAGCGGCCAGAGCGCCGCCGAGATCTGCTACGAACTCCTCGCCGGGATCGACGTCCACGGCTACGAGCTCAACTGGGTCACCCGCTCCCCGCGTTTCTTCCCGCTGGAGTACACCAAGCTGACCCTGGAGATGACGTCCCCGGACTACATCGACTACTTCCGCGCGCTGCCCGAGGAGACCCGCTACCGGCTGGAGAAGCAGCAGAAGGGCCTGTTCAAGGGCATCAGCTCGGACCTGATCGACTCGATCTTCGACCTGCTGTACCGGAAGAACGTCGAGAGCGGCGACCGTCCCGTCCCCGTCCGTCTGCTCACCAACTCCTCGCTCACGAGCGCCCGTCACTCGGACGGCGCGTACACGCTCGGCTTCCACCAGGACGAGCAGGACAAGGACTTCGAGATCCGCACCGAGGGCCTGGTGCTGGCCACCGGCTACCACTACAGCCCGCCGGCCTTCCTCGACCCGGTCCGCGACCGCCTGCGCTTCGACGGCCACGGCCGCTTCGACGTCGCCCGCAACTACTCGATCGACACCACGGGCCGCGGGGTCTTCCTGCAGAACGCCGGCGTCCACACCCACAGCGTCACGTCCCCCGACCTGGGCATGGGCGCGTACCGGAACTCGTACATCATCCGCGAACTGCTCGGCACCGAGTACTACCCGGTCGAGAAGACGATCGCCTTCCAGGAGTTCGCCGCATGAGCACCACCGCCGGCATCGGCACCTTCACGTTCCGTCCCCTCGACCCCGTCAAGGAGGCCGCGCTGCTGCACGGCTGGGTCACCCATGCCAAGGCGGCCTTCTGGATGATGCAGGACGCGAAACCGGAGGACGTCGAGCGCGCCTACCTGGAGATCGCGGCCGACGAGCACCACCACGCGCTGCTCGGGCTGCTGGGCGGCGAGCCCGCCTTCCTGATGGAGAGGTACGACCCCGCCCACCGCGAGCTGGTCGGCCTGTACGAGCCCGAGCCGGGGGACGTCGGGATGCACTTCCTGGTGCCGCCGACGGACACGCCCGTGCACGGGTTCACCAAGGCCGTCATCACCGCTGTGATGGCACACCTCTTCGAGGACCCGGCCACCGCCCGGGTCGTCGTCGAACCGGACGTGCGCAACAAGGCGGTGCACACGCTGAACGAGGCCGTCGGGTTCGTGGCCGCACGCGAGATCCGCAAGCCCGAGAAGCAGGCCCTGCTGAGCTTCTGCACCCGGGAGCGGTTCGAGAAGGCGGTAGCCGCGTGAGCCTCGCCGACACCGTCGCCCACCTGTCCCCCGAGCGCTGGGAGACGGCCAACCGCCTGCTCGTGCGCAAGGCGCTCGCCGAGTTCGCGCACGAGCGGCTGATCACCCCGGAGCGGGAGACCGGCGGGGACACCTATGCCGTGCGCAGCGACGACGGCCTCACCCACTACCGCTTCAGCGCCGTCCGCCGCGCCCTGGACCACTGGCAGGTGGACGCCGGTTCCATCACCCGTACCCGTGACGGCGCCGAACTCCCCCTCTCCGCACTCGATCTCTGCATCGAGCTGCGGGACTCGCTGGGGCTGAGCGACGAGATCCTCCCGGTCTACCTGGAGGAGATCTCCTCCACCCTCTCCGGCATCTGCTACAAGCTCACCAAGCCGAGGGTCACCTCGGCGGAGCTGGCGAGGAGCGGCTTCCAGGCCATCGAGACCGGGATGACCGAGGGCCACCCCTGCTTCGTGGCAAACAACGGACGGCTCGGCTTCGGCATCCACGAGTACCTGTCGTACGCCCCGGAGACCGCGAGCCCCGTCCGGCTGGTGTGGCTGGCCGCGCACCGCTCGCGGGCGGCGTTCACGGCCGGTGCCGGGATCGAGTACGAGAGCTTCGTACGGCGGGAGCTGGGCGCGCGGACCGTCGAGCGGTTCGACGGGGTCCTGCGCGAGCAGGGGCTCGACCCCGCGGACTACCTCCTCATACCCGTCCACCCCTGGCAGTGGTGGAACAAGCTCACCGTCACCTTCGCCGCCGAGGTCGCCCGCAGGCACCTCGTCTGCCTGGGCGAGGGCGACGACGAGTATCTGGCCCAGCAGTCCATACGGACCTTCTTCAACCGGTCGAACCCCGGGAAGCACTATGTGAAGACGGCTCTGTCGGTCATCAACATGGGCTTCATGCGCGGGCTGTCCGCCGCCTACATGGAGTCGACCCCGGCGATCAACGACTGGCTGGCCCAGCTGATCGACAACGACCCGGTGCTGAAGTCGACCGGCCTGTCGATCATTCGCGAGCGGGCCGCCGTCGGCTACCGGCACCTGGAGTACGAGGCGGCGACCGACCGGTACTCGCCGTACCGCAGGATGCTGGCCGCACTGTGGCGCGAGAGTCCCGTCCCGGCCCTCCAGGAGGGCGAGTCGCCGGCCACCATGGCCTCCCTGATCCATGTGGACCACGAGGGCGCGTCCTTCGCCGGCGCGCTGATCGAGCGGTCCGGGCTCGCGCCCGTCCAGTGGCTGCGGCACTATCTGCGGGCCTACTACACGCCGCTCCTGCACAGCTTCTACGCCTACGACCTGGTGTACATGCCGCACGGCGAGAACGTGATCCTGGTACTGAAGGACGGCGTGGTGCGGCGCGCGGTCTACAAGGACATCGCCGAGGAGATCGCGGTCATGGACCCGGACGCGGTGCTGCCGCCCGAGGTCCGGCGCATCCGTGTCGACGTCCCCGACGACACGAAGCTGCTGTCCGTCTTCACGGACGTCTTCGACTGCTTCTTCCGCTTCCTCGCGGCCGATCTGGCCAACGAGGGGATCCTGGAGGAGGACGACTTCTGGCGTACGGTCGCGGAGGTCACCCGCGAGTACCAGGAGTCCGCGCCCGAACTCGCCGACAGGTTCCGGCAGTACGACATGTTCGCCCCGGAGTTCGCCCGGTCCTGCCTGAACCGGCTCCAGCTGCGTGACAACCGCCAGATGGTGGACCTGGCGAACCCGTCCGGCGCGCTCCAGCTGGTCGGCAGCCTGCGGAACCCGATCGCCGGGTTCTGACACGAACCGGCGGGCACCCCGGGGCACGGTCCCCCGGGGTGCCCGTCAGCCTTCTCTCAACTCGTGGGCCAGGGTACCTGGGGTGACTTGTAGTACTTGACGCCGAGTGCGTCCCAGCGCGGGCCCTGGGCCGCCAGCCGCGTCCTGTAGGCGTCCCAGCCGTGAGTGGACGCGGGCGACCAGCCCAGCTCGGCCACGCCCGGCAGCCGCGGGAAGGCCATGTACTCGATGTCGGCGGAATCTGTGATCGTCTCCGTCCACAGCGGGGCCTCCACTCCCCGCACGGCCGAAGCGGGCACCCCGGCCAGATAGCTGCCCGGATCCCAGTCGTAGGACCGCCGCACCTCCACCAGGCCCGCCCAGTCCTGTCCCAGCGGGGTGTCCTCGGTGTACTTCATGTCGAGGTAGAGCCGGTCGGCCGGGGACAGGATCAGCCCGGTGCCGTTCCGCGCGGCCTTCGCCACCTGGGCCTTCTCGTCGGCGCCGGTGTCGTCCAGGCCCCAGTACTGGGCCAGGGCTCCCTCGGCCGGGTTCGCTCCGGTGAGCTGGTGCCAGCCGATCACCGTCTTGCCGTACTTGGCGACCAGGGGCTGGACCCGGTCCATGAAGGCCACGTAGTCGGCGTGGCTGGTGGAGTGCGCCTCGTCACCGCCGATGTGGAGATAGCGGCCGGGGGTGAGCGCGGCCAGCTCGCGGATGACGTCGCCCACGAAGTCGTACGTGACCTGCTTCGGCACGCACAGCGAGCTGAAGCCGACGTCGGTGCCGGTGTAGAGCGGGGGTGCCACGCCGTCGCAGTTCAGTTCGGCGTACGAGGCGAGGGCCGCGTTGGTGTGGCCGGGCATGTCTATCTCGGGGACGACCTCCAGGTAGCGGGAGGCGGCGTAGCGGACGATGTCGCGGTAGTCGGCCTTGGTGTAGTGGCCGCCGGTGCCGCCGCCGACCTGGGTGGAGCCGCCGTACGTGGCCAGCCGCGGCCAGGAGTCGACGGCGATGCGCCAGCCCTGGTCGTCGCTCAGGTGCAGATGGAGTTCGTTGATCTTGTACATCGCCAGCTGGTCGATGTAGCGCTTGACCTGGGCGACGGTGAAGAAGTGCCGGGAGACGTCGAGCATCGCGCCCCGGTAGGCGTAGCGCGGGGTGTCCCGGATCGTGCCGCCCGCGACCTGCCAGGGTCCGGGCTGGACGGACTTCTTCTCGACGGCGGCGGGCAGCAGCTGACGCAGGGTCTGGACGCCGTGGAAGAGACCGGCGGGCTGGGCGGCGGTGATGGTCACGCCCTGACGGCCGCTGTCGAGCCGGTAGCCCTCCGCGCCGTACGGGCCCTTGGCGAGGTGGAGCCGGATGCCTCCGGAGCCGCCGTGCGCGGTGACCGGGAGGCGGTAGCCGGTGGAGGGCCGGAGGACGTCCGCGAGGTATTCGCCCACGTGGCGCGCCGCTCGCGTGTCGTCGACGCGGATACCGGTGTCGCGGGTGATGCGGTACGGGGATCCGCCCGGGTCGACCGAGGCGGGGGCCGGGACCACCCGGCCGAGGGGAATGGCGGTGTGCTGCACGGGCGGTGCGGCTCCTACGGCGAAGGCTCCGGCCGCCGCCACGAGGAGCAGCGCACCGAGCAGTCGGGCCGGGCGGGGAGTCGTGCTGTGGTGCCGTCTCACAAGCGCTCCCTTCGGAATTGGTAGAGACCACTCTCCCGCAGAACCGGTGAAACAATCACCCCATGGCGGAAATCATCCAGAAGGACGGCACCTGGGCCTTCGACGCCGACGCCCTGCGACTGACCCCGGGCCGGGACAAGAACGTCAGCCTGCTGCGCCGGACCCTCGGTGAACTGGTCGTCCCCCTGGGCGCGTTGGCCGGTGTCTCGTTCGAGCAGGGAAAGAAGTCGGGGCGGCTGAGGCTGCGGCTGAGGCTGCGGCTGCGCGACGGCGCAGACCCGCTGCTGCACGCCACCGGCGGCCGCCTCGCCGAGCCCGACGACCCCTACCAGCTGACCGTCGAGTCCGACCGCTACGGAGTCGCCGAGTACTTCGTGGACGAGGTCCGCAACGCCCTGCTCCTGGACCGGGTTCCGGCCGACCCGGTGACCGAGTACCTGCTGCCCGGCCCGTCCGTCCCGCTCTCCGTCTCCGCCGGGGACGGCACGGCGAGCTTCGACGGCGAGCACGTGCGCCTGGAGTGGAACTGGAAGACCGAGGACGCCAAGGCCGCCGCGGGCGCCCGTTCCCTGGCCGTCGCCGCCATCGAGGGCGTGGAGTGGCAGCCGGCCGCCGGGCTGGAGAACGGCCACCTGCGCTTCACCGTGCGGGGCGCGGGCACCAAGGCACCGCCGAAGTACGACCCCAACGCCGTGGAGCTGTGGGGCTTCAAGAAGGACCCGCTGATGGCACTGGTCGCGGCGGCCGTACAGGCGCGGCTGCCGCATCCGTCGGCGGCCGCCGTGCCGGACGTAGGGCCGGAGCCGCCCGAGGCACCGGAGCAGCGGCCCGCGCCGGCCGCCGGCGAGGACGACCACGACGCGCTGCTGCGGCGGCTGCGCGAGCTGGGCGACCTGCACCGCACGGGCGTGCTGACGGACGAGGAGTTCGCCGTGGCCAAGCGGGCGGTCCTCAAACGGATGTGAGGACCGCCCGCGTGCCCTGAAGCGCCGGGTCCCGGCCGCGGGGCCGGCGCGGCCGGTCACTTCGCCCGGCGCGCCACCGTGAAGTGGTCGATCCGGTCACCGGTCTCGGCGATGCCCTGGACCTTCAGGGTGGTGTAGCGGCCCTTCGGCGCGGGGGTCACGTCCACGCGCAGGAAGGAGTAGTTCAGGTAGCGGACGCGCGACCAGGTCACGGTCTCGTTCTGCCTGCCGTCCTTGAGGTTGACGAACGAAGCCACGGAGTCGACCTCGTTCTCGTGCCCCTCGTAGGAGTCCGGGGCGCTGAAGGCGTACAGGCTGCGGCCCGCCGCGCCGGCCGTGACGTACACCACGCCCTCGGTCTCGGAGTAGGCCGTGCCGCCGATCGGCAGCTTCTTGGTGACCGCGTTGCCCCTGATGACGTCCGTGCGCTCGTACTGGTGGTTGTGGCCGTTGATGACCAGGTCCACCTGGTACTTGTCGAACAGCGGCACCCACTCCTGGCGCACGCCCCCCTCCGAGGCGTGCGCGGTGGAGGTGCAGTACGCGCAGTGGTGGAAGAACACGATGACGAAGTCGATGTCCTTCGAGGCGCGGAACTTCTTCAGCTGCGCCTCGAACCACCTGGTCTGGGTACCGCCGGAGATGCCGAGGTTGGCCGGGATCTCGAAGGAGACGTCGTTGGGGTCCAGCGAGATGATCGCCGTGTTGCCGTAGACGAAGGAGTAGACGCCCGGGAGGTTCTTCTTGTCCGGGCCGTTGTCGGGGAGGGTCCAGCGGGCCTCCTCGCCGCCGTAGCCGTTGGGCGAGTACCAGGCCTCCATGTCGTGGTTGCCGTAACTGACCATCCACGGGATCTGCTTGGCGACCGACTCGGTCTGGTACAGGAACTGGTCCCAGGTGCGCGAGTCGAAGCCGGTGTCGGAGGTCTTTCCCTGGCCGGCCGGGTCGCCGTAGGCGATGTCGCCGGCGTGCAGGTGGAAGGCCGGGTTCTGGCCGAGGATCAGGCTGTCGTTGGCCAGGGCGTGGTAGCTGACGCCCTGGTCGCCGAAGGCCGTGAAGGTGAACGGCGCCTTGCGGTCGGGCGCGGTGGTGAAGGTGCCCAGGGTGCCGAGCAGGTGCCGCTCGGCCGGGTCGAAGCCCTCGTGGCCGACGCCGTAGTAGTACGTCCTGCCGGGGCGGAGGTGGGTGAGCCTGGCGTGCAGGTAGTACTGCGTGTGGTCACCGCTCGCGCCGACGCCGGCCGGGGTGTAGAGGGTGCGGACCTCGGCCTCGATCCTGCGGGAGAGGTCCCAGGGGTGGGCGCCGATGCGGATGAACGGCTTCTTCACGGCGACCGGGACCTGCCACGAGATGGTCATCTCGGTGCTGGGGTCGTTGCCGTAGGCGAGGTGGCGGCCGAAGGGGGCGACGAGGGCGCCGTCGACCGTCTCGGTGGCCGGGGCGGTGGACTGGGCGGGAACGGCCGCCTGGGCGGTTCCGCCCTGTACGAACGCGCCACCCGTGACGGCGCCCAGCGTGACGGCACCGCCCCTGATCATCGTGCGCCGTGAGAATCTGGCGCGCAGGTACTCGTGCTGTTCGGCCATGCTCATGCGCTCGGCCAGCTTCTCGGGTACTCCCATGCGAGGAATGTCCATGGCGTCTGAAACTCGTCTCCACAGGCGACGAGACGCAAGACACAGGATGGACGGATCGCGAACAGGGGTCCATGAGAGATTCAACGTTCGCCCAAAGATCATCAACAGATCGCTGCCCGGAATCGGGCAGGATTCTTGCGAAACCGGCGCCGGTGGCTCAGGATCTACCGGGTGCACGACGAACTCGTTGATCATCTGACGCGGTCCACGCCCCTGAACCGGGGGGAGGCGCTGCGGGTGATACAGGACGTGCTCGCGTACTTCGACGAGACGACCGAGGACTACGTCCGTCGCCGCCACCGCGAACTCCAGGCCCAGGGCCTGGTGAACGTGACGATCTTCGAACGGATCGAGGCGGACCTGAAATACCGGGCGGTGGCGCCGCCGGAGCTCACGCTCAGGCAGCTGCGCCGCATGGTCTACGGCTGAGAACCAGCCGGGAACAACAGGCTGAGGGATACCTATATATGTGCGGAATTGTCGGATACATCGGGAAGCGTGACGTCACCCCGCTGCTCCTGGAGGGCCTGCAGCGCCTGGAGTACCGCGGTTACGACTCCGCGGGCATCGTCGTCACCTCTCCGAAGACGGCCGGCCTGAAGATGGTCAAGGCCAAGGGGCGGGTCCGTGACCTGGAGGCCAAGGTCCCGGCGCGCTTCAAGGGCACCACCGGCATCGCCCACACCCGCTGGGCCACCCACGGCGCCCCGTCCGACGTGAACGCCCACCCGCACATGTCGGGCGACAAGAAGGTCGCCGTCGTGCACAACGGCATCATCGACAACGCCTCCGACCTGCGCCGCAAGCTGGAGGCGGACGGCGTCGAGTTCCTCTCCGAGACCGACACCGAGGTCCTCACCCACCTGATCGCCCGCTCCCAGGCGGAGACGCTGGAGGAGAAGGTCCGCCAGGCGCTGCGGGTCGTCGAGGGCACGTACGGCATCGCGGTCATGCACGCCGACTTCCCGGACCGCATCGTCGTGGCGCGAAACGGCTCCCCGGTGGTCCTCGGCATCGGCGAGAAGGAGATGTTCGTCGCGTCGGACATCGCCGCGCTGGTCACCCACACCCGCCAGATAGTCACGCTCGACGACGGCGAGATGGCCACCCTCAAGGCCGACGACTTCCGCACGTACACCACCGAGGGCACCCGTACGACGGCCGAGCCGACCACGGTCGAGTGGGAGGCCGCGTCCTACGACATGGGCGGTCACGACACCTACATGCACAAGGAGATCCACGAGCAGGCCGACGCCGTGGACCGCGTGCTGCGCGGCCGCATCGACGACCGCTTCTCCACCGTGCACCTCGGCGGTCTGAACCTGGACGCCCGCGAGGCGCGCCAGATCCGCCGCGTGAAGATCCTCGGCTGCGGCACCTCGTACCACGCCGGCATGATCGGCGCCCAGATGATCGAGGAGCTGGCCCGCATTCCCGCGGACGCCGAGCCCGCGTCCGAGTTCCGCTACCGCAACGCGGTCGTGGACCCCGACACCCTGTACGTCGCGGTCTCGCAGTCCGGTGAGACGTACGACGTACTGGCCGCCGTCCAGGAGCTGAAGCGCAAGGGCGCCCGGGTGCTGGGCGTGGTCAACGTGGTCGGTTCGGCGATCGCCCGCGAGGCCGACGGCGGCATCTACGTGCACGCCGGACCCGAGGTCTGCGTGGTGTCCACCAAGTGCTTCACCAACACGACGGTCGCCTTCGCGCTCCTCGCCCTGCACCTCGGCCGCACCCGCGACCTCTCGGTCCGCGACGGCAAGCGGATCATCGAGGGCCTGCGGAAGCTGCCGGAGCAGATCTCCGAGATCCTCAAGCAGGAGGACGAGGTCAAGCAGCTGGCCGAGGAGTACGCCGACGCCCGCTCGATGCTCTTCATCGGCCGTGTCCGGGGCTACCCGGTGGCGCGTGAGGCCTCGCTGAAGCTCAAGGAGGTCTCGTACATCCACGCCGAGGCCTACCCGGCCTCCGAGCTCAAGCACGGCCCGCTGGCGCTGATCGAGCCCGCCCTGCCGACGGTCGCGATCGTCCCGGACGACGACCTGCTGGAGAAGAACCGCGCGGCCCTGGAGGAGATCAAGGCCCGCAGCGGCAAGATCCTCGCGGTGGCGCACCAGGAGCAGGAGAAGGCCGACCGGACGATCGTCGTCCCGAAGAACGAGGACGAGCTCGACCCGATCCTGATGGGCATCCCGCTCCAGCTCCTCGCCTACCACACGGCGAAGGCGCTGGGCCGGGACATCGACAAGCCGAGGAACCTCGCCAAGTCGGTGACGGTGGAGTAGCCGCCCCCGGCCGAATAGCGCCGAAAAGAACGGACCCCCACGTGTGCCACCTGACACGGGGGGTCCGCTCATGTCGCCGGGGACGCCCAACTCCCCGGCGTCGGCTGCCCATTAGCCGGTGGCCGTCACCCCCCGGCCGGCAGCGCGCCTGGGAAGGACCGTCGGCCAGTGCGCGAGGGCCGCGGTCGCCGCGTACCAGGCCACCGCACCGGCCGCCACCGCGCACCAGCCGCCCACCTTGGTCAGGCTGGAGCTGTCGGCGAAGCGGGCCACGGCGAGCACGAGCATCGCCAGGCACAGCAGGCCGTGCGTGCCCCGGGCGAGCATCTCCCCGCCGGCCAGGGTCAGGGAGAGCGCCACCAGGGCGAACAGGAGCAGGAAGAGGCCTGCGGCGTTGTCGGACATCTGGCTTCCGGCCGAGACGGCCCAGGTGAACCAGAGGGCGCCGAGCGCCGAGAAGGCCGTACCGGTGGCGCTGTCGCGGTCGCGGAACGCCAGGAGGCCGGCGACGAAGAGCGCGACGCCGCCTACATAGTGGGCCAGTGACACGGCGTCGGATGCAGACACGCCGTCGATCAGGTCGGTGTAGCCGAGTCCGAAAGCCAACAGGGTTATTCCCAGGGCGAGTCGACCCACGACGGTGGTCGTGGTGTTCCCCGCGGAGACGTCGTTGTCCACGGCGGGCTCCCTTCATGCATGTGCAGTTGCGCGGTGACCGATATATGCCCTTCACAAGGGCACAAACACCTCTACGCGCGAGTAGATTCGTACAGGCACAAGGGAAATTGACGGAGCGTGAGCGGATTACGGGATGACCACCACGGGCCGCTTCGCCCGCTTGGCGAGCCGCCCGGCGACGGAGCCGAAGATTCGGCCGACGATGCCGTGGGTGGAGCCGACGACGATCGCGTCGGCCTCGTACTCGCGCCCGACCTCCTCGAGCTCGTGGCAGATGTCACCGCCGCGCTCGACGAGGATCCACGGCACCTCGGCCAGATAGTCGGCGCAGGCGAGTTCCAGCCCCAGCACCTCGGTGCGGTGGTCCGGCACGTCGACGAAGACGGGTGGCTCGCACCCCGCCCACACCGTGGTGGGCAGCCGGTTCGCGACGTGGACGATGATCAGACCCGATCCGGAGCGGTGGGCCATGCCGATCGCGTAGGCGAGGGCTCGTTCGCTGGACGTGGAGCCGTCGAAGCCGACGACCACGCCGTGCTTGAACGCGGGGTCGCAGGAAGGGCGTGACTCTTCCGCCGCCAGGGGCTCGGCCGCCGTGGGGTCGGCGACGGGGCGCTTGCGGTCCGCGGGTTCGAAGAATTCGTGACCGGCCATGAGTGTCTCGGCGTTTAGATCCTCGTGGGTGGGACGACTGTGTGCGGCGGAGCTGTGTCCGGGAAACATCTTCCCAACCCCATACCCCCAAGGGTACGGCGGCACGCCTCCTTGGCCCAGATCCCGTGCACGCTCCGTAGCGGGATCCCTCGAAGCCCGGTAGGGGTTCCCCGGAGCATGCACGAGCCGCGCCCGTAACGCAATGCTTGCTGCCCCGTACAGGCGGTTTGCACGGGATTCAAACAACCGTACCGAGCCCGGTCGGGTGCGCACAGTGACCGACGGATCGAACACGCGTTGAACGCGGTGAGCCACCGCCCGGAGGCACCCCAGGGAGTCACAGGGAGAGCGACATGTCCGGACCACCCACCACCGAACAGCGCCCCGCCCCGGACACCGTGAGCGAACTGGTCCGCTGGGCGGCCTTCAGCTGTGTCGTGGTGCCGGTGGTCCTCCTCTGGTACGGCACCTCGCTGGCCGGCGCCACCGGCACCGCGCTCGGCCTGGCCGCCGTCACCGGTGCGTGCCGTCTGCTGCTCCGCCGCTCCGAGCGCTGCGCGGCCCAGAGAGGCGGACGTCACACCCGGGCCGATACACCGGTCGACTGACCGGTTTCCGCGCACACGGACGCATCTTTTCAGCCAACTTCTCGACACCGTGCAAGACTTGCCCCCACCACCCCCCAACCCCCGTTCCACCTGCAGGGAAAGGGTCCAGAGGGGCCTGCGCACCCTACGCGGTTTAGCCACTGCGACGAGGCGCACTTCCCTGCACGGCCCACGAGTGCAACGCTTCGTGATCGAATGCTTCACGCCAAGTTGTCATGTCGACAATGTGCCGAGTGTCTATCCGGGTCACCGCGACTACGCGGGACCCAGTAGATTCGATCTTGACTTTCTTTACGGCGGGGGACTCGTGCAGGACCGAGGGGAAACGTGCAGGAGCGACACAACCGAGGAGCCGCGACCACCGAGGGGGGCTTAGCAGGATGAGCCACGACTCCACTGCCGCGCCGGAAGCCGCGGCCCGGAAACTCTCCGGGCGACGCCGCAAGGAGATCGTCGCGGTGCTGCTGTTCAGCGGCGGCCCCATTTTCGAGAGTTCCATACCGCTTTCGGTGTTCGGTATTGACCGACAGGACGCCGGAGTGCCGCGCTACCGACTGCTGGTGTGCGGCGGCGAGGAAGGCCCACTGCGGACCACAGGGGGCCTGGAACTCACCGCACCGCATGGCCTGGAGGCGATCTCACGGGCGGGCACCGTCGTGGTGCCGGCCTGGCGCTCGATCACCTCTCCTCCCCCGGAGGAGGCGCTGGACGCGCTGCGCCGGGCACACGAGGAGGGAGCCCGGATCGTCGGACTGTGCACGGGCGCCTTCGTCCTGGCCGCGGCGGGCCTGCTGGACGGACGCCCGGCGACCACGCACTGGATGTACGCGCCGACGCTGGCGAAACGCTATCCGTCGGTGCACGTGGATCCGCGCGAGCTGTTCGTCGACGACGGGGACGTACTGACGTCGGCCGGCACCGCGGCCGGGATCGACCTGTGCCTGCACATCGTGCGGACGGACCACGGCAACGAGGCGGCCGGCGCGCTGGCCCGCCGGCTGGTGGTCCCGCCGCGCCGGAGCGGCGGTCAGGAGCGCTACCTCGACAGGTCTTTACCAGAGGAGATCGGCGCCGACCCGCTCGCGGAGGTCGTCGCCTGGGCACTGGAACACCTGCACGAGCAGTTCGACGTGGAGACGCTGGCGGCGCGCGCGTACATGAGCAGGCGGACGTTCGACCGACGATTCCGCTCGCTCACCGGCAGCGCCCCGCTCCAGTGGCTGATCACCCAGCGGGTGCTGCAGGCGCAGCGCCTGCTGGAGACGTCGGACTACTCGGTGGACGAGGTCGCGGGCCGCTGCGGCTTCCGCTCGCCGGTGGCCTTGCGCGGTCACTTCCGCCGTCAGCTGGGCTCGTCCCCGGCGGCCTACCGCGCCGCGTACCGGGCGCGCCGGCCGCAGGGCGACAAGCACGGTGAGGGCGAGGCGGTGGTGAATCCGGCCGGACCGGTGCCCGGGCTGCCGTCCGGACCCGTGGGGCCGCCCCCCGCCCTGCTGCACCCGGAGAGCCCGGTGCCGATGCAGTCCCGGCGCACGGCCGCGGTCGGCCTGTCGGCGGACCACGCCCGGGAGGCGTACGCGACCAGCCGCGCGAGCCTGCCGGGACCGCGCAGCGGCAGCTGAGACGAAGAAGAGGGGTCCGGGGC
>NZ_JBHYKH010000160.1:0-1096 GCF_042741275.1 Streptomyces sp. NPDC058964 | reverse complement strand
GCGCAGTCCGCCAGCCCGTTCCCCTGGTCGCGGGGCCGCGAGGTGCTCGCGCTTGCAGGCTCGGGCGGGCGCCCCCCGGGCGCCCCCCCCACCCCTCCGTCGGTTCTCACAAGGTCACCGCACGATCGGTCCGGCACGAGGCCACGCGCCGTAAGGTTAGACACATGAACGATCGCATGGTGTGGATCGACTGCGAGATGACCGGTCTCTCGCTGTCCGACGACGCGCTCATCGAGGTGGCCGCGCTGGTCACCGACTCCGAGCTGAACGTACTCGGTGACGGGGTGGACATCGTGATCCGCCCGCCCGCCAAGGCCCTGGAAACCATGCCGGAGGTGGTGCGCCAGATGCACACCGCTTCCGGCCTTCTCGACGAACTGGCCGGCGGCACGACGCTGGTCGAGGCCGAGGAGCAGGTTCTGGCCTATGTGCGCGAGCACGTCAAGGAGCCCGGCAAGGCTCCGCTGTGCGGCAACTCCGTCGGCACGGACCGCGGCTTCCTGTCCCGGGACATGCCCACGCTGGAGGGTTACCTCCACTACCGGATCGTCGACGTGTCCAGCATCAAGGAGCTCGCCCGCCGCTGGTACCCGCGCGCCTACTTCAACAGTCCCGAGAAGAACGGCAACCACCGGGCGCTCGCCGACATCCGCGAGTCCATCGCGGAGCTCAGGTACTACCGGGAGGCCATCTTCGTGCCGCACCCCGGTCCGGACTCCGACACCGCGAAGGCGATCGCCGGCAAGCACGTCCTGCCCGGGCGGTAGGCGTCCGGGCCGTCCGGAGCGCGACCGGGGGTCCGGGAGGGCGACCGGGGGTCCGGGAGGGCGACCGGGGGGTCCGGGTAGGGGCGCCGCAAAAGCCGTGCGCGAGCACCCCTTCGGACCCTGTACACTTTTTCTCGGCCGGTCGGGGAAACCACCGAATCACCGCCGGTCATGGTGGGTGTAGCTCAGCTGGTAGAGCACCTGGTTGTGGTCCAGGATGTCGCGGGTTCGAGTCCCTCGACACGCGCGCCCTCCGGAAGCGCGCGCAGCAGGTCGATCCCGCGCCACACCGCGTCCCAGGTGGGGCGCGTACGGCTCTCCACCAGGGC
>NZ_JBHYKH010000159.1:8808-17200 GCF_042741275.1 Streptomyces sp. NPDC058964 | reverse complement strand
CCTACCTCGCGTACGACTATCCGCTGCTGAGCGCCTTCTGGACGATGCTCTGGTTCTTCCTGTGGATCATGTGGTTCGTCCTGCTCTTCAAGATCATCCTCGATGTCTTCCGTGACGACAAGCTCAGCGGCTGGGCCAAGGCAGGCTGGCTCGCCTTCGTCATCCTGCTGCCCTTCCTGGGCGTCTTCGTCTACGTCATCGCGCGGGGCAGGGGCATGGGTGCCCGCGAACTCGCCGACGCGCGTGCGCAGAAGGAGGAGCTCGACAGCTACATCCGGCAGACCGCCGGCACGGAGTCCTCACCCAGCAGCGTCGACCAGCTGGCCAAGCTGTCCGAGATCCGCGCCAGGGGCGACATCACGGAGGAGGAGTTCCGGCGGGCGAAGGCGAAGGTCCTGAGCTGACCGGGCGCCGCCACGCCCGCCGGGGAGGGAGCACGGCGGGGATTCCGAACCGGACGGAGACACCGGGTGAGTAGAGCACGCTCACCGGGGGGCTCGTCATCGGCGGGAGGCCGGCGGCCGCGACCAGGCCGTCGTCGAGGTGCAGCAGATCCGCCCGGTGCAGCGGCCACGGCTCGTGCTCGTTGGGCAGGTGCACGGTGCGGCCGTGCCACGACACGTGCAGACCCCAGCGCGCGGTCAGGAACCGCTCCAGCCGGGGGGGGGGGGGGGGGGGGGGCCGCGCCACCCCCCCCCCCCCCCCGCACGACGGCCCGGCTCCGCGCGGTCCGGGCTCCCGTGCGCCGGCGGCAGCTGTACGTGATCACGTCGCCCTCACGGCGCAGGCGCATGGTGGACCAGGTGTACGGCAGCCGGACACCGAGCCGGCCCATGAACGCCGGTATCAGCCGGGACGCGTCCAGGGACCGGAACACGACACCGCGCCGGCCGTGCTCGTCCACCGAGTACAGACGTACGTTCGTCTCGCAGAACGTGCCCAGGTACGGCACGCCCGGCCCCGGCCCCAGGCCCGCGCCACGCATCAGGAAAGGGACCAGGCCGACGTAGGTCACCCCGTCGAGGGTGTCGGGGACGGTGCCGGCCGGCAGCAGCGCCGACACCCGCTCCGGCTCCACCGGCCAGTGCAGGAAGGACAGCTCGTGCCAGCCCTGGACGAGCGTCGGCCGCCGGACGGGCCGGGGTGTGGACAGGCTGAGCGGCTCGGTCTCCATGACGCAGCTTCCCAGGCGGGGAGAGCGGGTGTCCAGTACGGAGGACGGGGCCGATGCCTCACTGCTCCGGCGGTTGCCGGAGCATGGCCAGGGCCAGGGCCAGGACACCGCCCCCGATGCCCCAGCCGCCGTCGGCGAGTTGCTGTACACGCCGGCCGGCCCTGCGCGGCCGGACGCCGTGCCGACAGGCGGCGCAGGGTGACGCTGTGCCGTTCGGCCGTCCCCCGGTGGCGGCGTCGCCGGGGAGGCGGCTTGCTGGTGCCCTGGACCGCCGGAGAGGAAGTGAGCCGCGCATGCAGGGATCGGGGCCGAGAGGGCGGGCACTGCAGACCCCGCGGGCCGCCGGACTGGCGGGGATCATCTTCGCCCTGCTGCTCGCGGCGGCCGTCGTCCTGATCCGGCTGGGGCTTCCCCAGGGAGCCGGCGAGGTCACCGCACAGGGGTTCACCGACTCCACGCGACGCAGCGCGGTGCGGGCCGCACTCGCGCTCGTGCCGTTCGCCGGCATCTCCTTCCTGTGGTTCATCGGCGTCGTGCGAACCCATGTCGGGGACGCCGAGGACAAGTTCCTCGCCACCGTCTTCCTCGCCAGCGGGGTGGTCTTCACCGCCACGATGTTCGCGGCGGCCGCGGCGGCCGGAGCCGTCCTGGCCGTCGCCCATCCTCCCGGCAGCGCTCCGGGACTGCCCGCCTGGGACTTCGGCCGCCATTTCGCCTACACGCTGATGATCGGATATTCGATGCGGATGGCGGCCGTCTTCGTCTGCTCGCTGTCGGTGATCGGGCACCGGATGGGAGTCCTGCCCCGCTGGCTCACGCTGCTGGGCTTCCTCTCCACCGTGACCCTGCTCTTCGTCGCACCGGGAGTTCCCTGGTCGGAGCTGGTGTTCCCGGCATGGTCGCTGGTGCTGAGCGTGTACATCCTCGCCGCGAGCGGCCGCCGGGCACGGGCGGGGGCCGCGGCGGCGCCGTGACACGGCCCTCACTCGACCGGCGGGGCCCGGCAAGCGTGATCGCGCGCCGCGCTCCATGCTGAAGGGCGGGAGATGACCGCCGTCCCGAGGGGACAGCCCGCCGAGCGGGCGGAGCGCCGAGGGACCTGGCCGCCGGAAGGGCGGAGCGTCGATGAGGCTTGTCGTCGATCTCAACAAGTGCCAGGGATACGCACAGTGCGCGTTCCTCGCGCCGGACGTGTTCGCCATGCACGGCGAGGAGGCCCTGGTCTACGACCCACGGGTCCGTGAGGAACAGCGCGAGAGACTGGCCCGTGCCGTCGCCGCCTGCCCGGTACAGGCGATCACCGCCGACGGGCTGGACGGTACGGCCGTCGCGGCCGCCGGATCCGCCGGGGAGTCGTCCGATGGCCGCTGACTATCTCGACTGGCTCAGGCGCGAGGGCCGGATCGTCGTAGTGGGCGCTTCGCTCGCGGGTCTGCGCGCCGCCGAGACGCTGCGTGCCGAGGGCTTCGCCGGCTCGCTCACCATGATCGGTGACGAGCCCTACGAGCCGTACGACCGGCCGCCGCTGTCCAAGTCGGTCCTGCTGGGCAAGGCGGACGCGCAGCACACCGAGCTGCCCCGGCGCCGCGAGATCGACGCGAAGTGGCGCCTCGGCGTCGCGGCGACCGCTCTCGACATGGCCGCGAAGCGGGTGCGGCTGGCCGACGGGGACGAGGTCGAGTACGACCGCCTGCTGATCACGACCGGAGTGCGCGCCCGGCCCTGGCCGAAGGATTCGGAGGCGCAGCTGGACGGCGTCTTCCTGCTGCGGACCCGGGGCGACGCGGCCGCCCTCTACCGGCGTCTGAAGGCCGGGCCGCGCCGTGTCCTCATCATCGGTGCCGGGTTCGCCGGGTCGGAGGTCGCCTCGGCCTGCCGGGAGATGGGCCTGGCGGTCACGGTGGCGGAACGCGCCGACGCCCCCCTGGTGGGAGCCCTCGGTGGGGTGATCGGCTCGGTTTCCGCGGAGCTGTACCACGAGAACGGTGTCGACCTGCGCACCGGAGTCATGGTCACCGGCCTGGAGGGCGACTCGGTGGGCCGGGTGAAGGCCGCCCATCTGTCCGACGGGAGCGTCGTCGAGACGGACGTGGTCGTCGTCTCACTCGGCTCGATGCGCAACACCGAGTGGCTGACCGGCTCGGGTCTCGGCGCGGGCCCGCGGGGCATCGCCTGTGACGCGGGCTGCCGTGCCTTCGACTTCCGCGGCATCGTCACCGACGACATCTTCGTCGCGGGCGACGTCGCCCGGTCCCCGCACGCGCTGTTCGGCTACCAGTTCCTCTCCCTGGAACACTGGGGCAACGCCCTCGCGCAGGCCGAGGTCGCCGCGCACAACATGATCAACCCGGCCAGCGACCGTCGTCCGCACCTGTGGGTGCCCGCGTTCTGGTCGTCGCAGTTCGGCGTGAACATCAAGTCCGTCGGCGTCCCGCCCATGGGCGACCAGATCGTGATCGCGCAGGGTTCCCTCGCCGAACGCCGCTTCGTCGGCGTCTACGGCTACCAGGGCAGGGTCATCGCGGCCGTCAGCTTCGACAACGCGCGCTGGCTGGAGTTCTACCAGCGGCAGATCGAGGCCGGCGCCCCGTTCCCGTTGGAGTACCCGACGGTGGACCGCCGTCCCGAGGGCCGCCAGCCGGTCGCGGCCGACTTCCCCGACCCGTCCCTGCCGACCCACGGCCCCACCGTGACCCTGAGCGGCTACTCGCCGACCGACCGGCAGCTGGTCTTCACCCCGGCCCACTGACCGGGGCCGGGCCCCGTCTTCCCCCCACGGACCTTCACGCCCCAAGGACCCCGCATGACGCACGCCTCGCTCCTGCGCCAGATCACCGACTACGCGAACCGCGCCAACCCGTATCCGCTGTACGAGGAGCTCCGCAAAACCCCGGTGCTGCAGGAGGAGGAGGGCGGCCCGTACGTCATCAGCTCGTACTGGGACATCGAGGGCCTGCTCCACGACCCGCGGATCAGCTCCGACGCGAGCAACGTCACCGCCCCGGGCGAGGACGAACTGTCCGGCCCGGAGGCGACAGGGCTCCCGCCGAGCTTCATCCGGCTCGACCCGCCGGAGCACGACCGGTTGCGGCGCATGGCCAACAGCTCCTTCGGACCGCCGCACCGGCCCCGCCGCATCGACTCCATGCGCGGCGAACTCGCCGAGATCGTCACCGGCCTGATCGACGGATTCGGTGACGCACGGCAGATCGACGTGGTCGACCAGTTCGCGTATCCCTTCCCGGTGACCGTGATCTGCCGGCTGCTCGGCGTGCCGCGGGAGGACGAGCCCCGCTTCCGCTCCTGGGTGGACCCGATCGTCGCCGGCCTGGACCCGGACACCCGCACGAGCGCCGAGTCCATGAAGACCGCGCAGGAGGCACGGCTGCAGCTCGGCATGTACCTGAACGGTCTGGTGGAGGAGCGCGCCAGGGAGCCGCGCGAGGACATGCTGTCCGACCTGGTGAACAGCCATGGCCCGGACGGCGCCATGACCACGATGGAGGTGCTCAGCACCGCGGTGCTGCTGCTCATCGCCGGACATGAGACGACGGTCAACCTGATCACCAACGGCATGCTCACCCTGCTGCGCCATCCGGAGTACCTCCAGCGGCTGCGTGACGACCCGGGCCTGTCCGTGAAGATCGTCGAGGAGCTCCTGCGCTACGAGCCCCCGGTGCAGCTCCTGCCGCAGCGCACCTGCATCACCGACATCGAGGTGCGCGGGGTGACCATCCCCAAGGGGTCGCGGATCTGGCTCGTGCTCGCGTCGGGCAACAGGGACCCGGAGCGCTTCCACGACCCCGACCGCTTCGACCCGGACCGCGAGAACATCCAGCACCTCGGCTTCGGCAGCGGCATCCACAGCTGCTTCGGCGCACCGCTGGCCCGACTTGAGGCGCAGATCGCGCTCTCCGAACTCGTCCGCCGCCTCGACAACCCCCGTCTGGTGGAGGACCCGCCGCCCTACCGCCCGAACGCCGTGCTGCGCGGCCCGCGCCATCTGCACATCACGTTCGACGACCTGCGCCCCTAGGCCCCGCTCATTCCTCTTCTTCCTTGGTCCGTCGGTGCGAGATCTGTTCCCGGGCGGTCCGCCACCGTGAGCGCGTCTGCTCGACCACGTTGTCCCACTGGCGGCGGACCTCCCGCTCCGACGGGCGTTGTCCCCGGCTGATCCGGACGAGTTCGTCCCGTACCTCCCGGCCGAGCGCCGCCGACCCGACGATGACGAGCATGGCGCCGAAGAGACCCGAGATCATCGCGAAGACGGCGCCGACCGAGCCGTACCGCGAGGCGTAGGAGTTGAACAGGCGCGGCAGGTAGACGGTCGCGCCCACCGAGTAGACCCCGGCCAGCACGGACGCGGTCACCGCGAACGGAAGCAGGTCCTTCAAGCCGATGCGGCTCGCGGACAGGAGCCTGCCGCTCCACAGGAGGAAGACGGCCGTCACCGGCACGTCGCACATCGTGGGCACCAGTGCGAGCTTGCTCTGTCCCAGGACCGAGTACAGCCACCCGCCGACAGTCAGGTACACGCCCAGGCAGAGGATCCACCACAGGCCGTTGCGGGTGTTGCGCACACTGAGCGGTTTGAGCTCCCAGTTCTGCTCGAACAGCCGCTGGGCGGCGCGTTCGAAACTGAGCGCGGAGATGGTCAGGAACAGAACTCCGAACACGCCCACGCTCGTGCTCGTGCCTCCGGTGGGTGTGAAGAGGGCCTCGACCGCTTTGGCGCCCTCCCCGTTGAGACCGTACCGGCTGATGATGCGCTGGGCGATGTCCTCGTCGTGCAGAAAGGCGCCGAGGACGGCACCGATGACGACCATCAGAGGGATCAGCGCCGTCAGCGCGCTGGACGCCAGAGCCATCGAGCGGTCGAAGCCCACGATCTTCTGGAACCGGTTGACGACGCGCAACGCGAATGCGGGACGCAGCCAGAACGTCAGCGTTCTGAGGAGGCGCTCGCGATTGATCCGTTCCGTCCTGCCCTCCGGGAAGATCGGGACCAGCGGGGCGGCGCCAGCCTAACGGGCCCTCGTGCGCGCGGCGGGGGGACTCGCGCGTGTGCCCGATCGTCACCCGCTCGGCCCACCGGGTAGTGTGCCCGGACCGTTCACCCGCCCACGAGGGGGCCACCGCGCTTCCGGGTCAGGGTTGTGTCCGCCCGGCGACGCGCCACGGCACGAAGGCGTTCGTCAGCCCCGCGAGGGCCGTACGAAGCTCGGGGTGGTGGCGCAGCAGCACGGTGATCATGCTGTTGTCGTCGATCCAGGCCATGCCGGCCCTGGAGTACACCTCGGGGGTGTAGTACTCGGTGAAGAACCGGTCGCTGTTGAGCCGGCGCGAGGCCATCAGGATGAAGATGCGGAACGCCGTGTCGCTGAAGGCGAACCCGGCCGGCAGCTTCTCCGCGTACAGCCCGACCATCAGGTCGACCTTCTCGATGTCACCGTCGTAGAGCCACTCGATCTGCTCGGCCCACGACCGGTTCTCCGTCAGCTCCAGGAAGTTCTTCGCGGGCCTCAGCCCCAACAGCCGCCGGAACTCGTTGTAGCGGGGCACGCCCAGTTCCCGGGAGCGCAGGATGTCGGTGGCGGCGAGGTCCTGGAGATGTCCGTCCGGGCGCTCGAACTCCTGCAGGAACTTGGGGAAGTTGTGCAGGGTGACCAGTCCGGGGTGGAGCGTGCCGAAGCTGTAGAGCAGATCGGCCATCTGCGTGGTCTCCAGGAACTTCAGCGCTCCGGGGCCCGAGATGTCGCGGAGGGTGCAGCGGCGCAGGGACGCGTCGTCGGCGGCGGAGCGCAGGTGCCAGTCGTCCCGGATCAGCGGATGCATGCGGTAGACGGCGACGAACTCCTCGGTGAGGGAGTACGGGACGCCGTAGTGGTCCGTCTCGCCGCCGGGGATGCCGCTGACGACCTCGCTGTCGCTGATCCGGCCGAAGAGGCTGTGCGCACGTTCCCCGGCGATGCCCCACCAGTTGGCGCGCAGGGCCTTGACGGTGGTCGGGTGGCTGATCACGGCGGGTGTCCACTCCACGGTGTGGATCTTGGCGAGGAGCGCGGCGTTGACGAGCCGGGCGCGCTGGAACAGCTCCTCGTCGCCCCAGGAGGGATACGCGGTGTGCAGGTGGTCGCAGATGGCGTTGTGCTCCCGGGTGAACAGGTCGTGCATCATCGCGAGGCCCAGCCAGAAGCCGGGAACCTGCGACGGGTCCTGGGCGGGGTCCGCGGGAATCGGTGACTTCTCGTCGTCCCACAGGCGCAGCCCGCCCTGCTGTCCGGTGCGCATCCGGCGCTGCTCGGCCTCGTTCTTCCCGTAGATCTGGGACGCGTCCCACCAGTGGGAGGAGACGTTCACCCGGGTGTCCGGCGTGCCGGCGGGCGCCAGCGGGTCACGGGTCGGGTCGTCCGGGGTCCGCATGATCTTCATGGGGTGTTCGGGCCAGGGATCGTCGTCCATGAGCGGGACTTCCCAGGGCCGGTCGACGGGGCCGGTGCCGTGACTGAACCAGTCACGGATCATGAACTGCAGCCAGGCGGCGACCAGGGAGTTGACCGATTCGGCCGGGACCAGTTCGTCGCGGGTGAGCAGCTCGCGGCTGACCTGGCGGGGGTTCGGCCTGGACAGTACGTCCGCCTCCGTGGCCGGGACGATCGCCTCCAGCGGGATGTTCCGGCCGAAGCGGGTGCCGGCCATGCCCATGCGCGGTTCACCGAGGTCGTTGTGGCTGCCGTCGGCGGTCCGGTTGATCCTGTGGCTCGCGGACGGGGGCGCGGGTTCGGGCAGATCGACAGCGGGCAGGACGCCGGTGTCGTGCAGGTTCTTCTGCCGCAGCCCGACGCGCAGCCCGAGCAGCGTCAACAAGCCCGCGACGACCGGCAGTCCGTCCCAGCCGAAGCGGCGGTCGGCGTATCGGGCGAGGCCGGTGACGATCCGCCAGGGTAGCGACGTACGGTAGCCCGTCGACGTGGGACTGCGTGTGCCGCGCCGTTGCTTGCTCATCGCGATGCTCCTTCGCTGGCTCCTGGCCGTCTGGCGTGGGAGGCGGCGTGCCCGGGCCGGGTGCGGGCGCGGGCGGCGTCGCCGAGGATCACGTCGCTCGCCTTATCGCTGTTCATGCAGATGGGCGCTGCGGCGTAAAAAACCGGGATGCGCCCCCGGCGCGCAGCGGGGTGCGCCCCCCCGCCGCCCGGGCGGCCGCGCCCGGGCCCC
>NZ_JBHYKH010000159.1:307-8798 GCF_042741275.1 Streptomyces sp. NPDC058964 | reverse complement strand
GAAGCGGGGGAGGCGCCCGCGACGAGCACCGCTGTGCGCCCCGCGGCCGCGAGGTCGCCCGCGAGCGGTCCGCCGCCCGCGCCGCCGCCGACGACGTGGTCGAAGCCCGTCTCTTCGGGGGGAGCGGTGCCCGGCTCCGCGGTCACGTCCGCTGGGCCTTGAGGGGGTTGACGAGCGAGGACGCGGCGAGGGCCGTGTTGGCTGCCGAGATGAGGGTGGTCAGCACCGCGGTGCGGCGCGGGATCTGGCCGCTGATGCCGAGCATGACCGCGGTCGCGGTGTCGCTTCCGTGGATGAGCACTCCCTCGGACAGGTCCTGCCGCAACTGCTCGCCGTCATGGGCCAGCAGGGCGAGACCGAGCAGGATCGTCCGGATTCCGAAGAGCCGGAAGGCGTAGACGGCAGCCGGGCTGGGCGGTTCGCGGTCGGGGTCGAAACGCCGGATGAGCAGGTCGGGTGCCAGCAGTCCGGCGGCGCCGTCGACGAGCCGTATTGCGGCGAGTGCGTAGACCGTGGCAGGGCGGGGTTCGGCTCGATCCGTGGCCATGTTGTCTCCTGAAGGTGCGTTGATTCCTGCGGTGACGGGGAAGGACCGCCGGACCTCACGACACGGGAGAGGAACACCCTGGAAAACTCCGATTTCCACGTTATGTGATCTTTTGTTCGACTGCACCTCGAGGGCATGACGGACGGAACGGGGCGAAAAACAACCCCGAGGATGATCCACACGTCTATACGGTCGCGGGAGGCGGACGTGACCTGTGGACAGCCCCTGCGAGGGGGAGTTCATGGATGTGGGACCGGCCGTGGGTTCGTCTTCCGTGGTCGCGCGCGTCGCGTCGTGCGTGGGCCGGGTGCTGTGGGGGGAGTTACGGGGGATCGTCGTCGACCCCGTGCGGCAGCTGCGGCGGCGCGGGGTCTCGGGGCTCTGTCTGGCGTTCGTGACCGCGATCGGGGTCATCCTCCTCCACCACCTCGCCCAGCGGCCGGCCGGAGCGAGGACGGTGTGGCTGCTCGGGGGCGTCACGGCCGATCTGCCTCTGTGGCTGTCCCTCCTGCGCACCCCGGTGTCGCTGTACGTCCCGGCGCTCGATCTGCCGGTGTGGGCGGGCATCACACAGCTGTTCCTCGCCTTCGCCCTGGCCGAGCTCACGATCGGCCGCACCAGGACCCTGACCGTCGCGTACGTCACCACCCTGGCCGGGACGCTCACCGCCCGGTTGATGATCGCGATCGGTCCCGGCTGGTGGGGACTGGGGCTGCCGCCCGAGTGCGGAAAGGTGCTCGACACCGGGCCGTCCGCGGCGGTGGTCGGTCTGTTCACCTACATCTCGGTCATCCGGCGCGCGCCCGTCGTGTTCGCGCTGACCGGCGGGTCGATGGTGTGGGAGTCGATCGCGGTGCCCAACCTGGCCGGCCGTGAGCATCTGATCGCAGTGGGCACGGCCCTCGTCCTGGGACTGCTCCAGGAGCGCCGCCGGCGGCTCCCGGGGACTGCCGGGGACACGCTGCCGAGTCCGGCCGCCCGGGTCGAGGGAAGCATCACCGAACCGCGGATCTCCACCGCCTTCTTCGCACGGGTGTTCGTCCCTCTCGAACCGTCTCCGACGAGAATCGGCAGGAACCTCTTCCGCGAATCCCGGGAATCTCGTGAAACCCGTGAATCCCGGAACGTCAGAACTTGGCGGTCTCCGGTGCCCCCCTGCTAGTGCTCGTCGACCCGCTCGGCAAGGTCACCGAGTCCGCGTACCCCGGGTCCGTTGTCAGTGGCGCCTGCGAGTCTGCACACCATGGATGAGCAGGAGTTCATGCGCGGCAGGGTGTACGGGGCGGACCACGACGACGCGGGCCCCCGGCCCGGCCACACCTATGTGCAGCTGGTCGGGGGCCCGCTGGACGGACTGCTGCTGGACGTCACCGGCCGGCCCGTGCGGCCGCCGGGGGAGCAGGTGGCGCTGGTGACGGAGATAGGCCGCTACGGACCCGGCGGCCGGGCCCTGTACGCGCCCCGGCCCAGCGACGTCCGCCGCTACGACTGGCGTGGCGACGTACCCTGACGGCCGGACTCCTCAGCAGGCGCCCTCGTCCTGCCAGGGGCCCCATTCGGCGGCGCCCGGCACTTCGTTCTGGGTCCACCACTTGGCCTTCCAGTTGTGCTTGCCGTAGGAGACCTCGTCGCCGTTCGTGTAGACGGCGGTGGAGCTCCAGGCCGGCTTGCACGAGCTGCCCGGGGGTGTCGGCGTGGGGGTGGGAGTGGGCGTGGAGGTCGGCGGGGTGGCCCCGGCGAACTTCACCGAGTACTTGGCGAAGTCCCACGAGTCCTGGGCCACGCTGGAGCACGTGCCGGAGGTGCGGCCGCCGTTGTCCGCGGGGGTGCACTGGCGGTCGCGGTTGAGGGACCAGAAGGTGAAGCGGTCCATGTTGTGGCTCGTGGCGTAGTCCAGCACGGTCTGGAAGTCGGCCTGGCTGAAGTACTCGCCGGTGTCGCTGCGGCCGTTCATCCCGGAGAAGCCCTCGTGGGCGTAGGCGGTGGCCTGGTCCCAGCCGAAGGTGGACTGCAGGATCGTGTTGAAGCTGGTGAGTGCGGCGGTCTGACTCGCGGCACCGTTGAATCCACCGTCGAACGGCATGATGGAGAAGTTGTTCGGGGTGAACCCCTGGGACTTCGCCTCCAGCAGCATCTGCTTGCCGAACCAGCCGGTGCCGTCGGCCGTGCCGGCCGTGGTGACGGAGACGTAGAGGCCGGGGTTGTTCTGCTGCAGGATCTTGGCGGCGCCGATCTCGTTCCTGATGGCCGCGGTGTTCTCGTACTCCGGCTCCTCCAGGTCGAAGTCGATGGCGTGCAGTCCGTACTTGGTGATGACCTGCTGGTAGGCCGCCGCCGTGGCGGCCGCGTCCGAGCATGCCTGGCCCAGCTTCGTGCCGCCGTACCCGCCGATCGAGACGGAGACGTCCCCGCCCTTGGCACGGATGGTGTCGATCACCGACCGGACGGCGGTGTCGGAGGAGACCGGGGCCGTGCCGCCCCATGTGGGGGAGCATCCGCCGCCGTTGGGAGCGAGGACGAAGGCGAGCTGGAACGCCTTGAGGCCGGTGGCGTCCATGATGGCGGCCGCGTCCGGCGGGTCGTTGTCCAGGGGCATCAGGTAGGGGGCGGCGGCGTACCACCGGTTGCCGAGCGCGGTGGTCGCGCCCGAGGCGTTGCCCGCGACGAGCGCGGTCGTGCCCGCGGCGGCGAGCGCGACGGCGGCAGCCGCACCCAGGCATGCGCGAAGACGTCTCACTGACTGCCTCCAGAGGGGTGGGGGAGTTGCCCCACCCTCCGGGAGCTGTTGCGCTCACGTCAATAAGTTGGACTAGACCAAAGGACTCTTTGGACTAGACCATACGTGTTCTTTGCTCGCGGAGTGCTGCGCGGTTCATGTCAATGTGATGTTTCCCGCCTTCAGCGATCCACCGCCCCGCCCCTAACGTGGCCGCGTGGCACGGCAGGGGGATGGCCGACACCATGGTGTTCGTCGCCGGCAGGCTGAAGGGATCGAGAATGTTCCGCAAGGTGCTGGTCGCCAACCGTGGCGAGATCGCGATTCGCGCGTTCCGCGCAGGCTATGAGCTGGGCGCGCGCACAGTAGCCGTCTTTCCTTACGAGGACCGCAATTCGCTGCACCGCTTGAAGGCGGACGAGGCCTACGAGATCGGAGAGCCGGGGCATCCCGTGCGGGCTTACCTCTCCGTCGAGGAGATCGTCGGCGCGGCGCGCAGGGCGGGAGCCGACGCGGTCTACCCGGGCTACGGCTTCCTCTCCGAGAACCCCGAACTGGCCCGTGCCTGCGAGGAGGCGGGCATCACCTTCGTGGGGCCGAGCGCCCAGACCCTGGAGCTCACCGGAAACAAGGCGCGCGCGGTGGCCGCGGCCCGCGCGGCCGGTGTCCCCGTGCTCGGCTCCTCGGCGCCCTCCAACGACATCGACGAACTGGTCCGCGCCGCCGAGGAGATCGGCTTCCCGGTGTTCGTCAAGGCGGTCGCCGGGGGCGGCGGGCGCGGTATGCGCCGCGTGGAGGACCCCGCTCTGCTGCGCGAGTCCATCGAGGCGGCGTCCCGCGAGGCGGCGTCCGCGTTCGGCGACCCGACCGTCTTCCTGGAGAAGGCGGTCGTGGATCCGCGCCACATCGAGGTGCAGATCCTGGCCGACGGGGACGGCAACGTCATCCACCTGTTCGAGCGCGACTGTTCGCTCCAGCGCCGCCACCAGAAGGTGATCGAGCTCGCGCCCGCGCCCAACCTCGCCCCCGAGCTGCGCGACCGCATCTGCGCCGACGCCGTGCGCTTCGCCCGCGAGATCGGCTACCGCAACGCGGGCACCGTGGAGTTCCTGCTCGACCGGGACGGCAACCACGTCTTCATCGAGATGAACCCGCGCATCCAGGTCGAGCACACCGTGACCGAGGAGGTCACCGACGTCGACCTGGTGCAGGCCCAGTTGAGGATCGCCTCCGGCGAGACACTGGCCGACCTCGGACTCTCACAGGAGACCGTGACCCTGCGCGGAGCCGCGCTGCAGTGCCGTATCACCACCGAGGACCCGGCCAACGGCTTCCGCCCGGACACCGGCCGCATCAGCGCCTACCGCTCCCCGGGCGGCTCGGGCATCCGCCTCGACGGCGGCACCACGCACGCGGGTACGGAGATCAGCGCCCACTTCGACTCGATGCTGGTCAAACTCACCTGCCGGGGCCGGGACCTGAAGGCCGCGATCGGCCGGGCCCGGCGTGCCGTCGCCGAGTTCCGCATTCGCGGCGTCGCCACCAACATCCCGTTCCTGCAGGCCGTCCTCGACGACCCGGACTTCCAGGCCGGGCGGGTCACGACCTCGTTCATCGAGGAGCGGCCGCACCTGCTCACCGCGCGCTCCTCCGCCGACCGTGGCACCAAGCTGCTCACGTACCTCGCCGACATCACGGTGAACAAGCCGCACGGCGAGCGGCCCGAGCTGATCGACCCGGTCTCCAAACTGCCCGTGCTGCCCGCCGGCGAAGTGCCCGCGGGCTCCCGGCAGCGGCTCGTGGACCTCGGCCCCGACGGCTTCGCCCGCTGGCTGCGCGAGTCGCCGACCATCGGGGTCACCGACACCACCTTCCGCGACGCCCACCAGTCGCTGCTCGCCACCCGGGTGCGCACCAAGGACCTGCTCGCCGTCGCCCCCGCCGTCGCGCGGACCCTGCCCGAGCTGCTGTCCCTGGAGTGCTGGGGCGGCGCCACCTACGACGTCGCCCTGCGCTTCCTGGCCGAAGACCCCTGGGAGCGGCTGGCCGCGCTGCGCGAGGCGGTCCCCAACATCTGTCTGCAGATGCTGCTGCGCGGCCGCAACACCGTCGGCTACACGCCCTACCCGACCGAGGTGACCGACGCCTTCGTCCAGGAGGCCGCCGCCACCGGCATCGACATCTTCCGGATCTTCGACGCCCTCAACGACGTCGGCCAGATGCGCCCCGCCATCGACGCCGTACGGGAGACCGGCACCGCGGTCGCCGAGGTCGCCCTCTGCTACACCTCCGACCTGTCCAACCCGAACGAGCGCCTCTACACCCTCGACTACTACCTCCGGCTCGCCGAGCAGATCGTCGAGGCGGGCGCCCACGTCCTGGCCGTCAAGGACATGGCCGGCCTGCTGCGCGCCCCGGCCGCGGCCAAGCTCGTGTCGGCGCTGCGCCGCGAGTTCGACCTCCCGGTGCATCTGCACACCCACGACACCGCGGGCGGCCAGCTCGCCACCTACCTCGCAGCTGTCCAGGCGGGCGCGGACGCGGTGGACGGCGCGGTGGCGTCGATGGCGGGGACGACCTCGCAGCCGTCGCTGTCGGCGCTGGTCGCCGCGACCGACCACTCCGAGCGCCCCACCGGCCTGGACCTCCAGGCCGTCGGGGACCTGGAGCCGTACTGGGAGAGCGTCCGCCGCATCTACGCGCCGTTCGAGGCGGGCCTCGCCTCCCCGACCGGACGCGTCTACCACCACGAGATCCCCGGCGGCCAGTTGTCCAATCTGCGTACCCAGGCGGTCGCCCTGGGCCTCGGCGACCGCTTCGAGGACATCGAGGCGATGTACGCCGCCGCCGACCGGATCCTGGGCCGCCTGGTCAAGGTGACCCCGTCCTCGAAGGTGGTCGGTGACCTCGCCCTGCACCTGGTCGGCGCGGGAGTGAAGCCGGAGGACTTCGAGTCGACGCCCGACCGCTACGACATCCCCGACTCCGTCATCGGTTTCCTGCGCGGTGAGCTGGGTACTCCGCCCGGCGGCTGGCCGGAGCCGTTCCGCACCAAGGCGCTCCAGGGGCGCGCCGACGCCAAGCCCGTACAGGAGCTGACGGACGAGGACCGCGAGGGCCTGGAGAAGTCCCCGCGTACGACGCTCAACCGGCTCCTGTTCCCCGGCCCGACGCGCGAGTTCGACACCCACCGCCAGGCGTACGGCGACACCAGCGTCCTGGACAGCAAGGACTTCTTCTACGGTCTGCGTCCCGCCAAGGAGTACGCCGTCGACCTGGAGCAGGGCGTACGGCTCCTGATCGAGCTCCAGGCCGTCGGCGAGGCCGACGAGCGCGGTATGCGCACCGTGATGTCCACGCTCAACGGCCAGCTACGGCCCATTCAGGTGCGCGACAGGGCGGCGGCCTCCGACGTGCCGGTCACCGAGAAGGCCGACCGCGCCAACCCCGGCCACGTCGCGGCACCGTTCGCCGGTGTGGTGACCCTCGCGGTCGCCGAGGGCGACGAGGTGCAGGCGGGCGCCACGGTCGCCACCATCGAGGCGATGAAGATGGAGGCCACCATCACCGCCCCGAAGGCGGGCCGGGTGTCGCGGCTGGCCATCAACCGCGTCCAGCAGGTGGAGGGCGGCGACCTCCTGGTCGAGATCGCCTGAGCCCGCACACCTGGCGGCCGGACCCGCGAGAGCGGTCCGGCCGCCTCCGTCGCCCCCGCTGCTATAGTCAACTACGCACTTAGTCGCTTAGGTGTCCATGGGGAAAGGTGGCAGGCCGATGCCGTCCGGTGGGTATCTGCGGTACGTCGCCCTGGGCGACAGCCAGACCGAGGGCCTCGGTGACGGCGACGACGGCAGCGGGCTGCGCGGGTGGGCCGACCGGCTGGCCGAACGGCTGGCGGGCCAGAGCCCGGACCTGCGGATCCCCAACCTGGCCGTGCGCGGCCGACTGGCCTCGGAGGTACGGGCCGAACAGCTCGCGCCGGCGCTCGCGCTGCGGCCGGACCTCGCCACCGTGGTCGCGGGGGTGAACGACGTACTGCGCCCCCGCTTCGACGCCGACGCGGTGGGCGGCCAGCTGGAGGCGATGTTCGCCGCGCTGACCGGACAGGGCGCCCGGGTGGCGACCCTCACCTTCCCCGACATCTCCCGGATCACCCCGCTGGCCCGTCCCCTCGCCCCCCGGGTGCACGCGCTCAACGACCGCATCCGGGAGGCCGCCCGGCGTCACGGTGTCGTCCTGGCCGAGACGTCCCACCATGCGGTGGTGACCGATCCCCGGCTCTGGAGTTCCGACCGGCTGCACGCCGGTCCGCTCGGTCACGCGCGCATCGCGGCCGCGGTCGCCCACGCCCTCGAACTGCCGGGCAGCGACGACAGCTGGACGCGGCCCCTTCCGGACGCACCGGTGCCCTCGGGCCTGCGGGCCGCGGGCGCCGAACTCCGCTGGCTCGGCTCCTTCCTGGGGCCCTGGCTCGTCCGCCGGGTCCGCGGCCGCTCCTCCGGCGACGGCCGCCGGGCCAAGCGCCCCGCACTGCTTCCGGTGAACGCGCTCGCCGAGGGACCCTGCTGACCCGGGCTCCCCGGCACTCGCCCCCTCCGCTGATCAACGAGCTGTTAGGTTGAGGTCATGGCTCTGCGCAACGCGGTGATGGCCGCGCTTCTGGAGGGTGAGGCCTCCGGATACGACCTCGCGAAGGGGTTCGGGGCCTCGGTCGCCAACTTCTGGATGGCCACGCCGCAGCAGATCTACCGCGAACTCGAGCGGATGGAGAGCGAGGGACTCGTCTCCGCGCGCCTGGTGCAGCAGGAACGCAGGCCCAACAAACGGCTCTTCACCCTCACCCGGGCCGGCCGCGAGGCCGTGCACGCCTACACGGCCGAGACCTCCAGCAAACCCATGGCCATCCGGGACGAGCTGATGGTCAAGGTCCAGTGCGTGGACGTCGGCGACCTGGCGGCCGTACGGGCCGGGATCCGCGAACGCGTGGAGCGGTCCGCCGCCAAGCTGGCCCGTTTCGAGCGCATGCGGGAACGCATGCTGGACGGCCGTACCGAGGAGGAGTACCTCGCCACGGCCGAGCGTGTCGGCCCGTACCTGACGCTGCTGGGCGGACTGGCACTGGAACGGACGAACGTGACGTGGGGCCGGAGCGTGCTGGCGACGCTGGAGCGGCGCGCCTCGACGCTCGCCGGATCGTATGTGGGGGGGGGGGAGCCAAAACCCGGCCG
>NZ_JBHYKH010000159.1:0-297 GCF_042741275.1 Streptomyces sp. NPDC058964 | reverse complement strand
GGGGGGGGGGGGGGGTGTGTGGGGGGGGTGCGGCGCGAGTCTCTGAGCGCTCTTGAGGGTGGCTGTCCCCGCACACCCCACCACCCCCCCTGACGAGGGGTGGGACGATGGCATTCGAGGTGGCAGGGGTACGGGCGCCCACGGGACGGGCGGCACGGGCGGCACGCGAGGTGTGCGCGGAGTACGCGGACGAGGCGCTGTACCACCACTCGCTGCGGTCCTACTTCTTCGGGGCGGCCTGGGCCCGGACCCGTGGCCTCGACTTCGACCGCGAGCTCCTGTTCGTCTCGGCGATGA
>NZ_JBHYKH010000158.1:15411-17275 GCF_042741275.1 Streptomyces sp. NPDC058964 | reverse complement strand
GGGTCGCACCGAATCGGGTTCCGTCCGGGGCCGTTGCGGCGGATCGGCCGATCAGCTCTGTGACGGCGTCGGCATCATGATGTGCTGCTGGACGAGCTCGTACGACCTCAGTCGGTCGGCCAGCTTGTACACGGGCGTCGCGAGCATGAGTTCGTCCGCACCGGTTGCCTCGGCCAGGCTCGCCAGGCGCTGCGCAACGATCTCGGGTGAGCCATGCGCCTGTTGCGCGCGGAAGGCCGTCAACGCCCCCTGTTCCTGGGCGGTGAACGAGTGGGAGGCCGCCTCTTCCGGCGTGGGGAAGGGGAGGTCGCCTCGGCCCTGGAGGAGCCCGGCCTTGACCACGTCCATCGGGCCGGCGAGCCGGGCGGCTTCGTCCGGTGTCTCGGCGCAGATCGTTTCCACGCAGATCAGCACACGGGGGCGCGTGCTCCAGCGGGAGGGGGAGAACCGCTCGCGGTAGTGACGCAGGGCGGCGAGGGTGTTGTCGGGCCGGATGTGATGGGCGAAAGCGATCGGCAGGCCCAGTTCGGCGGCGAGCGCGGCACCCGCCGTGCTGGAGGAGAGCAGCCATGGCTCGGGGAGCGGGCTGAGCGCGGTCTCTTCCACCAGGAAGCGCAAGGTCGCTGAAACGTCGTCGTGGTACTCGCCGTCGGTCGCCGGCCCCGCCCCGCGCCGCAGGGCTCGCGCCGTCGGTTCGTCGAAGGTGCCCGGACCCCGGCCGATGCCCAGGTCGATCCGGCCGTCGTGGAGCGCGGCCAGCGTGCCGAACTGCTCGGCGAGCATGATCGGGGCGTGGTGCGGGGCGAGAACGCCCCCGGATCCGAGGCGGATGGTCGATGTCAGGGCGGCCGCGTGGGCGATCAGGACGACGGGCGGGAACGCTCCTATGGCTGGGGAGTGATGATGTTCGGCGTACCACAGGCGCTGGTAACCGAGCTCTTCGACGCGTCGGGCGAACTCGGTCGTGTCCTGTAACGTGGCTGCGGCTGAGGCGCCTGTCTGGACCGTGGCCACCTCGAGCGCGCTGAGCGGAACGGTGATCATCCGGTCAGTATAGGAAGCTCCCCGGTGTCCCTCCGGGGCCCATCAGGGGTCAAGTCTTCGCGCCACAAGCCCGGTTGGCTTGCGCAGCGTGATCTGATGCGGTCGGCGGAGCCACTCCGTACGGCCGACGGCGCTGTGAGCCTGCGGACGCCGTGCGAGCGCCGCCTGCGGGATCGGGCGTAGTCGGGTCGCCGCGCCGCGGAAGGCCACGCGTCCGCAGGGCCGTGGCAGCGCCCCCGAGGCCGTCTGCCGGGCGCGAAGGGCCGAACTGCGCCCGTCCCCGCGCCACCGCACGCTCTTCGCCGGGGGCCGCACCCCGAGGGACGATGCCGAAGCCGTCACGCCGGGACGGGCGACCGCGGCTCGGCAAGTGCCGGTGACCGGCGGTCGGCCGGTGTGAGGGCTGGGTGTACACGATGAGGACAGGGAGCGGAACATGGCTGTGGTGATGTCCATGAGCTGGGGCGGGGTGACCCCCGAGCAGTACGGGGCCGTGCGTGACGCGGTGGGCTGGGAGGAGGCCGCTCCGGCGGGCGGTCAGGTGCACGTTGCCTGGTTCGACGACCAAGGGCTGCGCGTGGTCGACGTCTGGGAATCGGAGCAGGCCTTCCAGGAGTTCTTCGCCGAACGGCTGGCCCCCGCGGTCGAGAAGGCCGGCATCACGGGCACACCGGAGAGCGAGTTCTCTCCGCTGCACAGGCGCTTCATCGCCCCCGGAGTCACCGGCGCCGAATGAGCCGGGGCGGGGGGGGGGGGGGGGCCCGGCCCGCGCGCCCCCCCCCCCCCGCCACCCCCGCCCCGCACACCCAAAAACAAAACA
>NZ_JBHYKH010000158.1:11093-15401 GCF_042741275.1 Streptomyces sp. NPDC058964 | reverse complement strand
AGAGGGTGTAATCTCGGCGGAACGGGCGTTACAAGCCCCCGGTAATCACGGGGGCCTTTTGCGGGGGCGGGGGGACGGGGGCCGGTGCCCCCGGGTACCCCGGCAACCGGACCACACGCCGGCATACCCGAACTACACACCCCCGCCCACCCATTGACTTTCGCCAACGATTGTTGGTTGAGTGGCTCATCCACTGAGCCACTGGGGAGGACCGCGTGGAGACACTGCCCCGCGAAACCATCGTCGATGTCCTGGAGGGCCGTCTGCGCGAGGACATTCTCACCGGACGGCACCCGGCCGGGAGCTATCTGCCACCGGAGCGGCAACTCGCGGACGGCTACGGCGTCACCCGCACCACCCTCAAGCACGCGTTCGGCCGCCTCGTGCAGGCAGGCCTGCTCGAGACCCGGCACGGCGTCGGCACCCGAGTGCGCGACTACCTGCGTCTGGGCGGCGCCGATCTGCTCCCCATGCTCGTCCGGCACAGCCCCGACTGGATCGGTGAGATCTTCGAAGTGCGGCGCAGCATCGGCGCCTTGATCGCCGAGCGGGCCGCGGCGCGGGCGACCGACCGGCAACGCGCCGAACTGCGCCGGCTGGTCGAGGCCGTGGGGGAGGCCGAGAACGGAGACGCCGTGCAGCTCGCGGACATCGAGGTGCACCGGGGCCTGGCCCGTGCCACCGGAAACCGGGTCTACGTCCTGCTGACCAACACCCTCTTCAACGCCTATCTGCCGGTGCGCGCGGCGCTCCGGGGTCCGTTCACGGATGCCGCGGTGGCCAGGGCCCGTCTGGAGCCGGTGGTCGACGCCGTCGCCGCCGGCGACCGGGCCGCCGCCCGTCGGGCCGCCGAGGAGTATCTGACGGCGACCGAGCGCATCATGATGGAGGGCCTCACATGAGCGCGGACGCCACCACGCCGAACACGACCGAGCGGGACACCGGAAGGGGCGTCGGCGCACCCGGTCGCGGCACGACCTTCAGCGAGACGATGCTCGGCTCGCTGCGGCTCGACGGCGAGGACGACGCCCGCCGCGTACGGCTCGACCTGAGGGTTTCGGCGGACCGGGTCATGCGCCTGACCGGTACGACCGAGGCCCGCGCGACCGGCCGCATACGGATCGCCGGATGGGCGGACGACACCGGCGCCGAGGGTGAGTTGGAGATCTCGCCGCTCGCTCGGCGCCGTATCCGCTACCGCATCGCGTTCACCGCCCGGGGCCGTCGGCTCACGCTCGACGGCTGGAAGTCCGTGAGTCCGCTGCGACCCGTGGCCTCGATGACCGTACTGCCGTACACCCTGTACGAGAACGGGGAACGGATCGGCACCGGCACGCTGCGATTTCCGGTGACGACACAGCTCGTTCCCTTCCTCGCGAGCTTCCGCTTCCCGCTCCGGGAGGACAAGGACGCGCTCCTCGCGCCCCGTTGGAGCGGTGAGCCGGGCCGTACGGAGGTCTGGTACACCACCGTCACCGACCCGGCGTCCGGCAGCGGTCTGTGGCTCCACCACGAGCTCACCGCACCCGCCGACGGCTCCGCCCCTTTCGCCCACGGCTGGGCCGCGGTGTTCCCCAAGGACGGACCCGTGCGGCACGCCCGCTTCGGCCCCGCGAAGTGGATCCCCGAAGCGGCCGGATTCAGCGCCGACGGAGTCGCCGTGAGACCGGGAAGCCTCACCGGCACGGCGGACGGCGGAGCACTGCGCTGGGACCTCGTCGAACAGCCCCTGGCCGAGCCGCTGTTCACCTTCCCACGCTGGTCCTGGCGGCGACCCCTGCTGCCCGCCGCCCAGATCCTCCCCGCCGCGCGGGCCCGCTACGACGGCACGTTCACGCACGACGACACGACGCTCACGCTCACGGCGGCCCCGGGGGCGTCCGCCCGGATCTACGGTCACGGCAACGCGCGCCGCTGGGCCTGGCTGCACGCCGACCTCGGCGGTGGAGACGTCCTCGAGATCGTCGCCGCCGTCTCCATGCGCCCCGGCCTGCGCCGGCTTCCTCCGCTGGTCTTCCTGCGGCTGCTGCACGACGGCAGCACCTGGCCGCGGCGCCCCGAGCGCCCGGCGGTCGGATGGGCCGGACCGGGGCGCTTCCGCGCCGCCATCGACCTGCCCACCTGGAGGGTCTCCGGCCGCGCGGGACTGCGCCGGATCCGCGTGGAGGTCACCCAGCCGCCGGAGCGTACCCTCGCCCTCGACTACACCGACCCGGACGGCACCCAGGCCGTCTGCCGCAACAGCGAACGAGCCGACGCGCACGTCCTGGTGGAGCGATGGTGGGTCGGAGGCTGGCGGACCGAGGCCGAGTGGACGCTGAACGGTACGGCCCACGCGGAGGTGGGCACGCGATGAGCCTCACCGGCCTGGTGGCCGCCCTCATCGCCGACGACGGCACCGCCGACTGGCCCGCACGCGTCCCCGATCGGCTCGACACGGTCCTCGCCTCCATGCCGCCGGCCGCGCGGACCGGCGTCCGTGCGGCGGCGCACGGCCTGGACACCTACGCCAGAGCGCGGACCGGGCGCGGACTCGCCACCCTCACCCCGTCCGAGCGCCAGTCCGTACTCGACGGGCTCGGCACACACCCCGCGCTCCTGGCGCTGCTCGACGTCGTCAAGGTGCCCGTCCTCCTCGCCGCCGGGACCGAGCGCATGCTCGAACACGGTCCCGCCACGCCCCCACTCACCCGGCAGGACCCGGCGCTCGACTGCACCCCCGCCCGCGCATGGCCGGCCCGCTCCACCGCCGACGCCGTGGTCATCGGCTCCGGCGCGGGTGGCGCGATCGCCGCACGGACCCTCGCGCGGGCCGGGCTCGACGTCGTCGTCCTCGAAGAGGGCCGGCACCACTCCACCGAGTCGTTCGGCCGGAGCACCCCGCTCGACCGGTTCGCGGAGCTCTACCGGAACGGCGGAGCGACCGTCGCCCTCGGCAACCCGCCCCTGCTCCTGCCGGTGGGCCGCGCGGTCGGCGGCACCACGGTGGTCAACTCCGGTACCTGCTACCGCACTCCGGACCACGTCCTCGCCCGCTGGAGCACCGACTTCGGGTTCACCCTCGCCGATGCCTTCGGCCCCCGTCTGGACGAGGCCGAGCGCACACTGAAGGTGGCCACCCAACCCCTGGACGTCCTCGGCAACAACGGCCGGGTCGCACTCGACGGGGCGCGCACCCTGGGCTGGCGGGCCGCACCCCTGCGCCGCAACGCGCCCGGCTGCAAGGGCTCCTGCCAGTGCGTGGTGGGGTGCCCGACCGGCGCCAAACAGAGCGTGCAGCTCTCCGTACTGCCCGACGCCTGCGCCGCGGGGGCCCGCATCGTCACCGGAGCACGGGTGGAGCGCGTCCTCGTCGACGCGGACCGCCCCGGCGGCCCGCGTGCGGCGGGCGTGCGCATACGGCGGGAGGGCGGCGCGATCGAGATCCTCGCGCCCCTCGTGGTCGTCGCCGCGGGCGCCCTGGAGTCACCGCCGCTGCTGCGCCGTTCCGGCCTCGGCCGCCATCCCCGGCTCGGTCACAACCTCAGCGTCCACCCGGCCACGAGCGTCGCCGGCCGCTTCGCGGAACCGGTCACCGCCCGGGAAGGCGTGCTGCAGAGCGTCGGAGTGGAGGAGCACCACCACGAGGGCGTCCTCATCGAAGCCACCGCGACCCCACCGGGCATGGGCTCCTTCGCCCTGCCAGGACTCGGCGACGAACTGCGAGGTGAACTGGAGGGCGCCCACCGCCTGGCTACCCTCGGCGCGATGATCGCCGACCGGCCCTCCGGCCGTGTGCTGGGCCGTGACCGCACCCTGCTGCGCTACGACCTCGACCGCCGCGACGCGGGCCGGCTGATGCGGGCGGTGCGTGCCATGGGCGAGCTGCTCTTCGCCGCGGGCGCCGAGGAAGTGCTCACCGGTATCAGCGCCACGCCTCGCGTCCACAGCCTCGCGCAACTCGACGCCGTCCTGGCCGACACCAGTGCGCGGCAACTCCACCTGTCGGCCTACCACCCCACCGGCACCGTCGCCGCGGGCGCGGACCCGCAGCGCTTCCCGGCGGACGCGACGGGCCGCCTCCGCGGGGTCAGCGGTGTGCTGGTCGCCGATGCCTCCGTACTCCCCGGCTGTCCCGAAGTGAACCCGCAACTCACCATCATGGCCGCGGCCTTGGCGGTCATGGAGGCGCATCTCGGATCGTGAGGGGCGGGACCCGGCGGCAGGCCCGGGGCGGGCGGCCGGACCTCGAGAGAATACGGCCCCCCCCCCCACCCCCGTCACACACCCCAGGCCCCGAGTAAACCCAAAATAACAGAAATGAAACAC
>NZ_JBHYKH010000158.1:0-11083 GCF_042741275.1 Streptomyces sp. NPDC058964 | reverse complement strand
TCTCGATGCGGCGCTACGAGCTGGACGGCCGCGTCGCGCGCCGGCTGTTGGTGGCTCTGCGTGCCAAGGGCGTTCTGCTCTTCTGCGGGGGTGCCGAGGATGAACCCCATGAACCGTCTGCTGCACCTCGACCGCACCCTCGACGAACTGGACCCGCCCCGCTGGACGGCTCCGCCCGCCGACGCGACCCACTTGATGCGCAAGGTGCACCGACTGCGCTGCGTGCCACTCGGCGAACTCCGCCCGGCGGATCTGCGCACGCTGGTCTCGCAGCGGGTGGCCCTGCCGTACGTGCTGCCGCTCGCGGTCCGCCTGCTGCTCGACCAGCCGCTGCTGGACGCGTACTTCTACGAGGGCGACCTGTTGCTCGCGGCCGTGGGAGTACCGTCCTCGGCCTGGGCGATGCTGCCGGAACTCGCCGCGCGGCTGCGCACCGTGATCATGAACCTGTCGGACGCGGCGATCGCCGGGCTGCCGCGGGGCGCAGCCGGGCAACTCACCGCGTTCGTCGCCGGGCCCGGATCGTCTGGCTGATTCATGGCCCGGGGCGATCAAAGTCACAAGCGGGGGGCCAGAGGCGGCAGACGGGCACAGGTGGCACGAACCGGGTCCACGGACATGGGCGAATCGGTACAGATACTCCCCATGGTCACCCCGGTGACCACTTTTTTCCGAACGGGCGTCCCAAGAACTGTTATCCGAGGTCCTTGCACATGTCTCCCAGGCATCGGACATCATCGTCTGGCGTCAAGGACAGGGAATTCTTCTTATGAGTACACAGCACATGGCGGAGTCGGCGGCGCTGGTCGTGGCAGCCCGCGAAGGTGACCAGCAGGCTCAGGACGCCCTGGTCAACGCGTACCTGCCGCTCGTGTACAACGTCGTGGGCCGGGCTCTGAACGGTTCGGTGGACGTGGACGACGTGGTCCAGGACACCATGCTGCGCGCTCTGGACGGCCTCGGCAGCCTGCGTGCGCCCGAGAGCTTCCGTTCCTGGCTGGTGGCCATCGCGATGAACCGGGTCCGTGCCCACTGGCAGGACCGGCGGACCGCGCCGGGCGCCGTGGAGGACCACGGCGAGTTCGCCGACCCGGGCGCCGACTTCGTGGACCTGACCATGATGCGCCTGCAACTGTCCGGGCAGCGCCAGGAGACCGCGCGGGCGACGCGCTGGCTGGAACCGGACGACCGGAGTCTGCTGTCGCTGTGGTGGCTGGAATGCGCCGGCGAGCTGACGCGCGCGGAGGTCGCGGAGGCCCTGGAGCTGTCCGTACAGCACACCGCGGTGCGGGTGCAGCGGATGAAGGCACAGCTGGACGCGGCTCGCGTCGTCGTGCGGGCCCTCGAGGCGCAGCCACCGTGCGAGGAGCTCCAGGTTCTGCTGGCACCGTGGGACGGCCGGCCCTCGGCGCTGTGGCGCAAGCGAATAGCCCGCCATGCCCGCGACTGCGTGCGCTGCTCGGGTCAGTGGAGCGGACTGATGCCCGCCGAGGGCCTGCTGGCCGGCCTGGCACTGGTACCGGTGTCGGCCGCCCTGCTGATGAGTGTCCGTTCCACCCTCGGTGAGACGGTGTCCGTCGCCGCGGTGTCGCCACTCGACATGGCGGGTGGCCAGGGCGGGGCCGGCCGGGCCGCGAGGCACCGCTCCGGCCGTGGCGGCGAGCAGGTTGCCTCCCGGGCCGCGGCGCGCCGACGTCGCCGGAACAGGCAACGGGTCGTCGGCGGTGCGATAGCGGCGGCCTGCCTGGTCGGCACGGGCATGTGGTACCTCGACACGGATTCCGGCGCCGGCACGGAGGGAGCCGCCGGGAAGACGCCGGCCGCTCCGCTCGCGGAAGTCGAGGCGACCGGCTCCGCCACGAACTCGCCCTCGCCGTCGGCCTCGCCCTCCGCGTCCGCGTCGAAGAGCTCGAGTCCTTCCGCGAAACCACGAGCGACCAAGAGTGCCCCTGTGTCGAAGAAGCCGACCAGGACCGCGCAACGGGCGTCGAGCACACCGCAGACCCAGTCGGCTCCGGTGGGCACCGTGGCCCAGGTCATCGCCCTGGTCAACAAGGAGCGGGCCTCCGCCGGATGCGGACCGGTCACCGACAACTCGCAGCTGCGCAGCGCGGCGCAGAAGCACTCCGACGACATGGCCGCGCGCAACTTCTTCGACCACACCAACCCCGACGGCGCGGGCCCCGGTGAGCGCATCACCGCCGCCGGATACCGCTGGTCCACCTACGGCGAGAACATCGCCCAGGGCCAGCAGACGCCGGAATCGGTGATGGACGCCTGGATGCACAGCCCCGGCCACCGCGCCAACATCCTCAACTGCGCCTTCAAGGAGCTCGGTGTGGGCGGCCACAACCGGTCCGGCGGACCGGGGTGGACGCAGGACTTCGGCACCAGGATGTGACACCGGGCCGTTACTGGAGGCTCACCCCCGGCTCATGGGCGCGGTCGGCCGAGCAGACGAGGACATCGAGATGGCCGCCTCTGCCGACCCTCACCCGGGTGGGGACGTTCCGGCCGTGCGTGCCCGTCCGCGCGCGGTCCTCGAGCGGGGTCCTGCTGCCCGGGCCCCCGCCCCACTCGGCGGAAGCGACGGTCAGCAGAAGTTCCATGGGACTCCCGCACGGACAGCCGAGCCGACGGGGGCCCGTCACGCCCCAGGCCGCGAAGCCGCCCGCCTTCCAGCCGGGGGCGACGCAGAGGTCGCCGCCATAGGAGAGCGGCTCGTCCCCGTCCCCGGCTGCCTCGTCGGCCTCCTCCCACAGAGTCTCCTCCCACTCCTCGATGCGCTGTTGCAGGTGAGCGGGCAACAGTTCGGCCCACTCGTGCTCCAAGACCTGTTCCGGGGCGAGTACGCACGGTTCCGGTACGTAGCCGTCGTCCACCGCGGCGGGCAGCGGCGGCGGTCCGGCCAGGAGCTCACCGACCTCGGCCGAGTCACGTCACACCAGGCGTACACCCGGTCCGGGCGGTGAGCCGTGCGCGTCGTACGGGCACCACAGCACCTGGACCAGATCGCGCCCCTCGGGCGCCATCAGCCCCGGAACGTCCCTCGCGAACAACTGCGCAAGCGGCACCAGGGCAACGGGACCGTTGTCGTCGACCGCCTCTATGTCCAGAGGACGTGGTGGGGTGGTGCGGATCATGGTCCCTGTGCCACCGCGACGACCGCGTCGAAGTCCAGGCACATCAGTTCCGACGGCAGTGTCCGACTGTGCGGTTCCGAGGCTCGTGGCTGTTCGGCGTCCGGCCGGACAGGAGCTGCACGGCCTGGCTGAGGACGACCACGCCCACGACGATCAGCAGCGCTCCGATCAGCTCGGGCACCAGCCACCACCCGGTGCGGATCCGCTCATCGAACAGGGTGATCCCCAGGGCCAGGCTGACCGCCGCGTCTCCGATGGTGAGCGCGGGCTGTGCGGCGGCCAGTGGTCCGGCTTGGAGCGCGTTCTCGAGGAGCAGCACGGCGGCTACGCCGGTCAATGCGAAGCCGTAGGTCTGCCAGGAACGCAGGAACGCCGCGAAACCGCTGTCGGCGAAGGTTCCGGTCGCCGATTTCAGCAGAGCGGCGGTCAGGGCGTTGCCCACGGCGGAGGCCCCCGCCAGAATCGCGGCGCGCCGGGCCGCCGAGCCCTTCCGCCCGGCCAGGAGTACGGCCAGGGCCATCGATCCCAGACACAGTCCGAGCGCCGGGATCCATCGCGACATGGGTGCCTGGTGGACGGCGCCGTGCGGGGCGGCGGCCGCGAGGACGATCGCCAGGCCGGCGACCACGCCGGTCACACCCCACCAGCCTGAGCCGGGCAGACGGCGGTGCATCAGCGGGGCGGCCACGAGGAGCGCGAAGGGCAGTTCCAGGATGAACAGCGGCTGGACGAGGGCGAGGGGGCCGTTGACGAGCGCCAGACTCTGGAACAGCGCCGCGCCGGCGACACCCGCGACACCGATCAGCCAGGCCGGTCTGCGTACGAGCTCCGCGATCAGCCGCACACCGCTGCGGCTGCTGGTGGACGCCGCCTTGCGCTGGAACGCGGTGCCCACGGCATTGCTCGCCGCCCCGGTGACGGCGAACGCCGCGGCCAGCTCGATCACATCCGTCTCCTGGGGACAGACCACACCTCTGGTTCGAACCCCGAGTCCCGAGCCTTCTCAGCCTACGAAAGACCACCCAGCGGTGCGCCCCGTGTGTTCTCCACGGCGCGTACGTCCTTCCGCTCGGCCGGCCCTGCCGGCGCCCTTCCCGGCATGGTGCTCGCGCGTATTTCTCCGGGACGAAGCAGGATGGGAAGGGCGAAGCGACAGCGGCTGGGTGAAGGGGAAGCGGCTTCGCGGTTGACTTTCCGTATCTCATGAGGAGGTCGGCTCGTGGCTGATTCGCAGCCTGTGGTCGTTCCGCCGGCCAGGGCCACGGTGTTCCTCGTGGTCACGGTCGCTCCCGGCCAGGAGGAGACGGTCCGCGGTCTGCTGCGGGACGTCTCGGGCCTGCACCGCTCCGTCGCCTTCCGTGCCCCGGACGACCGGCTCAGCTGTGTCGTCGGGGTCGGCTCGACGGTCTGGGACCGGCTGTTCGGCGGACCGCGGCCACGGGAGCTGCACCCCTTCGTGGAACTGCGCGGAGACCGTCACCGGGCCATCGCCACCCCGGGAGACCTCCTCTTCCACGTGCGAGCCCGCCGTATGGACCTCTGCTTCGAACTGGCCCGGCTGATCACGGACCGGCTGCGCGGTGCGGTCACGGTGGTCGACGAAGTTCATGCCTTCAAGTACTTCGACGAGCGCGACCTGCTCGGTTTCGTCGACGGCAGTGAGAACCCCGAGGGCCGGATCGGGGACGACGCGGTGTTCGTCGGTGACGAAGACCCCGATTTCGCCGGCGGAAGCTATGTGATCGTGCAGAAGTACCTCCACGACCTGACGGCCTGGGACGCCCTGTCGGCGGAGGAGCAGGAGAAGGCCGTCGGACGGTCGAAGCTGGCCAACGTCGAACTGCCCGACGACGTCAAGCCGGCCGACTCCCACGTGGCGCTCACCACCATCACCGACGAGAACGGCGAAGAACGCAGGATCGTCCGCGAGAACATGCCGTTCGGCAACGTCGGAGAGGGCGAGTTCGGCACGTACTTCATCGGTTACGCACGCACCCCGGCGGTGACCGAGCAGATGCTGCGGAACATGTTCCTCGGCGACGGCCGGGCGACGCACGACCGGATCCTCGACTTCTCGACCGCGGTCACCGGCTGCCTGTTCCACGTACCGACCGCCGATTTCCTCGACGACCCTCCCGCCGCTCCCGGAGCAACGGCGAAGGCGGAGGACATCTTGCCTGCCCGCCCCGTGTAACCTCGCAGGCCGGCGATTTGTCGACACCACGGGGCCGTCCACCCCACCGTCGGTGAGTGCCGGCGTGGCAGCACGTCAGGATTGTCCTGCCGAGGGTTCACCGAGGGCCACGACCACCGCGGTCGCCCGCCCCTCCGGTGCCTGGTAGCTCACGGGGTCGCCGGCCCGGCGGCCGAGGAGCGCGCGCCCGAGCGGGCTGTCGGCCGTGACCAGAGACTGGTCCAACTCCGCCGCCCCGGCGCCGATCTGGAGCGTCTCCACGGTGCCGTCGGCGAATCTCACGGTGACCGTGCTGCCGACACCGACCACATCGGTGGAGGGCGGTCCCGCTTCGGCGGCCTGACGCAGCCGGGTGCTCAGCGCCGTGATGCGGGCGTCCAGGCGCTCGAGGTCGTTGGCGCGCTGCAACTCGTCGGCCTCGTCGGCGCGGTCGCCGACGGTGTCGTTGTCCCGCAGGGTCGCCGCGACCGTGTCGCGTTCGGCGCGGAGTTCGGCGATCTCCTGCTCCAGGGCGTGACGGGCGGCGTCGCTGATGGGCGCGGGTTCGCTGGTCATGCCTGCTCCTGAGGGTATGAGGAGGGTCGCAAGCGGAGTGCTCGGAATCCTTACATTTCTGATCATTTTAGCTGCGGAGGTGTTGCGGTGTGCGGCCCGCACGAGCCGTACGGGCCGCCCCGGACCTCGCATGGCCGCACATGACGCCCAGGCACAGCGCGCAGGGTGACCGCGTCGGACGTGGCCCGGCCTCCCGGCGTCACCGTCCGGCGGATCGCCGCGCGGCCGTGGGCGCCGTCCCGGATCACGTCGGTGGCCTCGACCCCGAACTCGGTGCCCGAGCGCAGCCCAGCGGAGGACAGCCGGGTCCGCACGCTGCCCCGGCGCGGGTCGGCAGGCCGGGCATCGGCACCGAGCGGACCCGGGCGAGGTCGGCGGCGTAGACCTGACCGTCGGCCTTCGTGTCGGAGGTGTCGTTGCAGCCGTGCCGGCCCGGAGCCGGACAGCCGTCGGCCTCCGGGGCCGGTGACCGGGCGGCGCTCGGTGACGTCGTCGATGTCGGGGCGAGTGGGGTGGCGGGCACGGAACCCGCCGGGGTGAGGACGAGGAGCGTTCGTCCCGCCGGGGTCGTACGTGTACACACGGCGTATCCCTTTCGGATGGGGCCTGTTCCACCGTGCAGGAGGAGGTGCGCGAGCGGTGCGTTCCCCGTGCGGATCTTCCACGCACGGACTTGCGCCATTGCGTCGTTGACCGGCCATGTCGCGGTGCACCACGCTGCTGTCCTGCGCGCCGGAGATCACTGACTGGAGGCACACGTGGCCACGAACGCTGGTGCATCGGGCGGGTCACCGGACCCGCGGCCAGGCGCCGTCGGGGAGGCGGGACGCGACGCGCTGGGAGGCGTCCGGATCGCGGACTTCTCCCGGGTGCTCGCGGGACCGTACGCGACCATGCTGCTCGCCGACCTCGGTGCCGACGTGGTGAAGGTCGAGCGCCCCGGCACGGGCGACGAGACCAGGCAGTGGCGTCCGCCGGCCGACGAGAACGGCACCTCCACCTACTTCCTTGGCGTCAACCGCAACAAGCGCTCTGTCGCCCTGGATCTGGCGGACGAGGCAGGCCGTGAGCGCGCACGCTCGCTCATCGCCGAGTCCGACGTGGTGGTGGAGAACTTCCGCCCCGGCACGATGGAACGCCTCGGGCTGGGCTACTCCGACCTGAGGGCCCGTCACCCCCGTCTCGTCTACTGCTCCATCAGTGGCTTCGGGGCCGCCGAAGGAGCCGCGATCCCGGGCTACGACCTGCTGGTCCAGGCGATGGGCGGGCTGATGAGTGTGACGGGGGAGTCCGACGGCGAACCGATGAAGGCCGGGGTGGCCGTCGTCGACGTGATCACCGGCCTGCACGCGGCACTCGGCATCATGGCGGCCCTGCGCCACCGGGACGTCACCGGCGAAGGGCAGCGCGTGGAGGTGACTCTGCTGGGCTCGCTGCTGTCGGCGATGGTCAACCAGGCATCCGGCTACGCCGTCGCGGGCGTCGTCCCCGGGCGAATGGGCAACGCCCACCCCAGCATCGCGCCGTACGAGACCTTTCCCACCGCGGACCGCCCGCTCGCGATCGCCGTCGGCAACGACGGGCAGTTCGCGGCGCTGGCGGCCGTCCTGGGCCGCCCGGACCTGGCGGAGGACGACCGGTTCCGCACCAACCCCGACCGGGTGGCGCACCGGACCGAACTGCGCGAACTGCTGACGGCCCGGCTGACGACCGCCGGCGCCGACCACTGGTCCGCCGTCCTGCTGGCCTCGGGGGTGCCCGCGGGTCCCGTCAACACCATGGACGAGGCGTTCGCCTTCGCCGAGCGGATCGGGGTGCCCGGCATCGTGACCCTGCCCGCCTCCACCGGCAGCGGGAGTTCCAGCCAGGTCGCCCACCCCATCACGCTGGACGCGTCCCCCGCGCGCTACCGCATGGCGCCGCCCGGCCTGGGCGAGCACACCGCCGAGGTCTTCCCGCCTGAGTGACGCGCGTCACAGTCCCGCACCTGTCACATCGTGCCGAGCCGTTCCGTCAGACAGGTGTATCCACCGACAACGGCACTGGAGAGCTCACCATGGATGCTCGATTGAACCTCTTCGGCAACCCCGTCGCGGGCAAGTTCCTGCGGTACATCAACTCGGCAGGCAAGGCGGTCTCGGAATCCACGCTGCCCGCCGCGACGCAGGAACTGGTGAAGATCCGCGCCAGCCAGATCAACGGCTGCGGCTTCTGCACCGACATGCACACCAAGGACGCCGCGCACGCCGGCGAGACCTCGGTGCGCCTCAACCTGGTCGCGGCCTGGCGGGAGGCCACGGTCTTCACCGACGCCGAGCGCGCGGCCCTGGATCTGACGGAGCAGGGCACCCGCATCGCCGACGCGGCAGGCGGGGTCCCGGACGAGGTCTGGGCGAATGCCGCCAAGCACTACGACGAGGACCAGCTCGCCGCCCTGGTGTCCCTGATCGCCGTCATCAACACCTACAACCGTCTGAACGTCATCGTGCGGCAGCCCGCCGGTGACTACCAGCCCGGCCAGTTCGGATAACGGGAACGGCGGCTGCCGGGAAGGGAAGGGCCCGCGGCGCCGGGTGAGGGGTCATACCGCCCGCTCGCCGGGAAGCTCGATCTCGGCCCAGATCGTCTTCCCGTCGGCGTGCTGACGTGATCCCCAGCGCTCGGCGAACTGGGCGACGAGCAGCAGGCCGCGGCCGCCCTCGTCGAAGGTGCGGGCCCTGCGCAGGTGCGGGGCGCTGCTGCTGCTGTCGGAAACCTCGCAGATCAGCGTGGCGCCGCGGATCAGACGCAGTCGGATGGGCGGTCGCCCGTAACGGATCGCGTTGGTGACGAGCTCGCTGGCGACCAGTTCCGCGGTGAAGGCCACCTCGGGGAGGCGCCAGGCGGTCAGCCGGGACAGGACCTCCGCGCGGGCGCCGGCCACCGCGGTCGGGTCGGAGGGCAGGTCCCAGGTGGCCACGCGACCGGCGTCGAGGGCCTTGGTGCGGGCGACGAGCAGGGCGACGTCGTCCTGCGGCTGTACGGGGAGCAGGGTCCGCAGGAGGTCGTCGCAGGTGGCCTCCAGCGACTCGGCGGGTCTGTCCAGGCACTGACGCAGGAGCGCGAGTCCATTGCCCAGATCGCGGTCGTCACCTTCGACGAGTCCATCCGTGTACAGCGCCAGGAGGCTGCCCGACGGGAGATCCCACTCGACGGTCTCGAAGGGCAGCCCGCCCACACCCAGGGGAGGGCCGGGTGGAATGTCGACGAAGTCGGCATGGGCGCCGGGAGTCACGACGGCGGGCGGCGGGTGGCCGGCGGAGGCGGCCGCGCAGCGGCCTGAGACCGGGTCGTAGACGACGTACAGGCAGGTGGCGATGAGGTCGGTCGAGACGTCGAGGACGGACTCCGGTTCCGCCGTGGCGTCCTCCTGCGCCGCCACGTGGGTGACGACGTCGTCGAGCTGGGTGAGGAGTTCGTCGGCGGGAAGGTCGACGTCGGCCAGGGTGCGTACCGCGGTCCGCAGGCGGCCCATGGTGGCGGAGGCGTTGAGACCGTGCCCCACCACGTCTCCCACGACCAGCGCGACCCGGGCGCCCGACAGCGGGATCACGTCGAACCAGTCACCGCCCAGCCCCGCCCGGGTGCGGGCGGGAAGGTAGCGATGGGCCACCTCCACCGCTTCCTGGGCGGCCAGGTGGCGGGGCAGCAGGCTGCGCTGCAGGGCCAGGGCGGTCTCGCGCTCGAGCGTGTAGCGGCGGGCGTTGTCCACGGCCACGGCGGCGCGTGCGCCCATCTCTTCGGCGAGGAGCAGGTCGTCGTCCTCGAACGGGTGCGGGCGCCGGTGGCGGACGAAGACCGCGACACCCAGGGTGATGCCCCGGGCACGCAGTGGAATGACCATGATCGAGTGGATTCCGAACGCCCGGACCACTCCCGCCCGGTCGGGGTCGGCCTCCTGCCAGTTCCTGACGGCCTCGTCCAGAGTGCGGTGCAGCGAGGGCAGCCCGGTGGCCAGCACGCGGACCGGGGGAGCGGACTCGGGGTAGTCGTCCACGTCTCCCGGCTGGATCACCGCCTCGGGCGCGCCGGGCAGCACGGACTGTTGCGCCACGCGACGCAGGGCGACGGTGCCCGTGACGGAGGGCTTGGGCTCGACTCCCCGGAAGACGGAGTCCAGCAGGTCGATGGTGACGAAGTCGGCCAGCCGGTCCACCGCCAGGTCCGCCATCTCCTGGGCCGTGCGCGTCACGTCCAGAGTGCTGCCCACCCGGGTACTGACCTCGTTGAGCAGCGCGAGCCGCTCCCGGGCCAGATGCTGTTCGGTGACGTCGAGCGCGAAGAGCTCCAGGTGCCGCACCTGCCCGTTATAGGTCTTCAAGGGTGACACGGTGATGGACCAGACCCTTTCGGGTGCCTCGGGCCGGGCCTTGCCGCGAACAAGAAAGTGCTCCGGTTCTCCCGTGTCCAGCACCCGGCGCATCCCGTCCTCCACGGTCCGGCACATGTGGGGCGGCAGGATGTCCGTGACGCGGCGACCGCGCATCTGCTCTTCGCCCATCCCGAGCTCACGGGAGGCACCCACGCTCACCCGCAGCACCCGCAACGCGGAGTCGTACACCATCACGGGCAGCAGGCACTGGGCGAACGCCTCCTCCGCCGTTGCCGGGCCCGGGCGTGTCTCCTCCGGCGCCGTTGCCACGATGAGCTGCTGTGCGTGTCCCTCACCGTCGTACGACGGATACGTCCGCAGCTGGACCTCCACGTTCCGGCCGTCCCGGTGCCGGAGGAGGGTCGTCTCGGTCCGCCCGTCGACGGCTGTGCCGAGACCCTCCTCGACGTCGGCCGCGGAACCGAGCAGACGCTTCACCGGGCGGCCGACGACCTCCTGGCGCGGGTAGCCGAGCAGACGCTCGGCGCCCGGGCTCCATCCGGTGACGATGCCCTGTGCGTCCACGACTGCCGTGGCCGAGGCGGCCGGATCCGGGTGCGCGCCGCGGCCGCTGCCGGACGGTGTGGCACCTCGCATGATCATCGCCCATTCTGCCCCCATGGACGTTCTGGTCCGGGGGAACGTCACCGGGGTCGTCGGTCGGCCGAAGCCGGTTGTCGGCATTCGGGCCCGTATTCCACTTCTACCGTTCTTCTCCCGAGCCCGCGCGCCGTGCATCGGCCCGGCCCCTGGGTAGTTTTAAACACTGAAGCGGCCGCC
>NZ_JBHYKH010000157.1:11094-17496 GCF_042741275.1 Streptomyces sp. NPDC058964 | reverse complement strand
TTTTAGTATCTCACTTTGAAAACAAAACCTCCTTGTATTTTTAGCTTCTGTCTCACACCCACCCCCCCCCCCCCAACCCGCCGGGCCCCCCCCCCCCCCCCCGCGCTTCGCACGGAACGGAGCGTGAAAAGTGCGGGTGGCGTGGCCTGGACCGCCCCTTGACCCGCCGGGTCCGGGTCGGCTAGGAGGCCGCCACGAGCCCCTTGGCGTCCCGGGCCAGCGCCGTGAGCCGGGATATCGCGCGGAAGTACTTCTTGCGGTAGCCGCCCTTCAGCATTTCCTCGCTGAACAGCTGGTCGAAGGGCAGGCCCGAGGCCAGCACGGGGACCTCACGGTCGTAGAGCCGGTCCGCGAGGACGACGAGCCGCAGGGCCGTCGACTGGTCCGGCACCGGCCGCACGTCGGTGAGGCACACCGCCTTCAGGTCGTCGGTGAGCGCGCCGTACCGGCTGGGGTGCACCTTGGCCAGGTGGTCCAGCAGATGCGGGAAGTCGTCGAGCGAGGCGCCCGGGGTGGCGTACGCGGCCTTCGTCACCTGCTCGTCCGAGTACGGCGCCGGGGCATCGGGCAGACCCCGGTGGCGGTAGTCCTCGCCGTCGATGCGCAGGGTGCGGAAGTGGGCGGACAGGCCCTGGATCTCGCGCAGGAAGTCGGCGGCCGCGAACCGCCCCTCGCCGAGCTTGCCCGGCAGGGTGTTGGAGGTGGCGGCGAGCGCGACGCCCGCCTCGACCAGCTTGCCGAGCAGGGTCGACACCAGCACGGTGTCACCGGGGTCGTCGAGCTCGAACTCGTCGATGCACAGCAGCCGGTGACCGGAGAGCGTCTGGACGGTCTGCTGGAACCCCAGCGCGCCCACGAGGTTGGTCAGCTCGACGAAGGTGCCGAACGCCTTGAGCGCGGGCTCGGCCGGGGTGGCGTGCCAGAGGGAGGCGAGCAGGTGGGTCTTGCCGACGCCGTACCCGCCGTCGAGGTAGACACCGCGGGGGCCGGCCGGCGTCTTCGGCGTCCTGGCCCTCCCGAACCCGAAGAAGCCGCGCTTGCCACCGCCGACGGCGTGTGCCCCGCCGAGACCGCCCGCGAAGCCCTCGAGGACCTGTACCGCCTCGGTCTGGCTGGGCTGGTTCGGGTCCGGGATGTACGTGGCGAAGCGGACCGAGTCGAAGCGCGGCGGCGGCACCATCTCGGCGACCAGCCGGTCCGCGGGGACGTGCGGCTCGCGGGCGCACAGGGACGACGGGGTCGCGTCGGCTATCGGGCTGAGGGCGGACGCTGCGGTGGAAGACGACACGGTTCCCCATGCTAAGCGCCGTGACACACTGCACGACATGCGACGCCTGTTCCCTGTGACCGACGAAACAGCAGCCCAGGCCTCCGGCGCGGCCACGGAGGCGGAGGGGACGGGGCGTACCGGCGCCGACGGCCCCGGCGACCGCGAGTGGAGCCTGGCCGAGCTCGCCGTCGCGTACGCGTACCCCGCGTCGGCGACCAGCGGACGCGAGGCGTGGCTGCGGGCCAACATGGTCTCCACGCTCGACGGCGCGGCCCAGCACGAGGGCCGTTCACAGCCCATCTCCAGCGCGGCCGACATGCGGATCTTCGGCACGCTGCGGGCGCTCGCGGACGTCGTCGTCGTGGGTGCGGAAACGGTACGGCAGGAGGGGTACCGCCCGGCACGCGCGCGCGCGGAGTTCGCGGGCGCCAGGAAGGCCGCGGGGCAGGCCCCGGCCCCGGCGATCGCGGTCGTCACCGCGAGCCTGGACCTGGACTACTCGCTCCCGCTGTTCGCCTCCCCCCAAGTGCCCACCCTCGTCCTGACCGGCGCCGCGGCGGCGCCGGACCGCGTCGCCGCGGCCGAGAAGGCGGGCGCGCGCGTGGTGATCGCCGGCGACGGGGTCGGAGTCGATCCGGTGCGTGCCGTGCAGGCCCTCGCCGGCCTCGGTCACACCCGGCTGCTCACCGAGGGCGGGCCGCGGCTGCTCGGGCAGTTCGTCACGGCCGGGGTGCTCGACGAGCTGTGCCTCAGCCTCTCGCCGATGCTCGCCGCGGGAGACGCCCAGCGAATCGCCGGGGGGCCGTCGGTCGCGGTGCCGCGACGCTTCGAGCTCGTGTCCCTGCTGGAAGAGGCCGGGTTCCTGTTCAGTCGCTACCGTCGGTCGTGAAATCGACGGAATCTACCATTCCGCTTAGCGTGCGACGGGAACGCTGAATCCGGCAGTACCCGTGCGATCACGGGGCAGGATGGTTTCCGCAGGGCCTGGCACGGCCCACGGAGGAGAGAGGGCCCACCCGGGCCCTCGAAGGAGAATGGGGCGCTGGTGTTCACAAGCGTATTGATGATCGAGAAGGCCCTGACGTCCGCCGACGTGGAGTTCGTCACCACCTTGCACGGAGACGAGCAGGTCTCCTTCCACGTCCTGCTCCAGCCGCGCGGTGACCAGGCCGACCGGCTCCTGCGGGCCATCGACGACATCGCGATGGGCGAGCTGGACGAGGCGGCCCGCGAGCGCCAGACCCCCGAGGGCGAGGCCGCGAAGGAGCCGGCCCGGCAGGCCCTGGACGTGTCCCTGATCGCGCTGCGCGCGGCGGGCGCCGAGGCGGAGGGCCGGCTGGTCGAGGACCATCCGCTGGACGCCCTGAAGACCCTGGTCGGCGAGGTCGGCGCCGACGAGGTGATCGTCCTGACAGACCCCCACTACGTGGAGGAGTTCTTCCACCGCGACTGGGCGTCCCGGGCCCGGCACAAGGTCGGCGTACCGGTCCTCAAGCTGTTCTCGCACAGCAGGGCCTGACCGGCCGCCGTAACGCACCTAATAGGTGTTGGGTGGGCCGGGGCCATATGGTGGTGCGCTGAATGTTCGCTTCGCCGCACCACTCCAGGGAGACGCACATGGCCCCGGGCCTTCCTACCGCCATGGACCGACCGCACTTCATCGGCATTGGCGGCGCCGGAATGTCGGGCATCGCGAAGATCCTCGCGCAGCGCGGGGCCAAGGTGGCGGGCAGTGACGCGAAGGACTCGGAGACGGCCCGGGCGCTGCGCGCGCTGGGCGCGACCGTGCACGTCGGGCACGCGGCCGAGCACCTCGCCGACGACGCCAGCTGCGTGGTCGTGTCGTCGGCGATCCGCGGCGACAACCCCGAGCTGGCCCGCGCGGCGGAGCTGGGCATCCCCGTGGTCCACCGCTCCGACGCCCTCGCCGCCCTGATGGAGGGCCTGCGGCCGATCGCGGTGGCCGGCACCCACGGCAAGACGACCACCACGTCGATGCTGGCGGTGTCCCTGTCCGAGCTGGGCCTGGACCCCTCGTACGCCATCGGCGGCGACCTGGACGCCCCCGGCTCCAACGCCCAGCACGGCGACGGCGAGATCTTCGTCGCCGAGGCGGACGAATCGGACCGCAGCTTCCACAAGTACGCGCCCGAGGTCGCCATCGTCCTCAACGTGGAGCTCGACCACCACGCCAACTACGCCTCGATCGAGGAGATCTACGAGTCCTTCGAGACCTTCGCCGGCCGGATCGTGCCCGGTGGGACGCTGGTGATCTCCGCGGACCACGCGGGGGCCCGGGAGCTGACCGAGCGCCTGGCCGGTGTGGTGCGGACGGTGACGTACGGAGAGTCCGCGGACGCCGATGTGCGCGTCCTGTCCGTCGTCGCGCAGGGCCTGAAGAGCGAGGTCACCGTCCTGCTCGACGGGGCGGAGCTGACCTTCGCGGTGTCCGTCCCCGGCCGTCACTACGCCCACAACGCGGTGGCCGCGCTGGCAGCCGGTGTGGCGCTCGGCGTCCCGGCCGCCGCGCTGGCGTCCGCCCTGGCCGCGTACACGGGCGTGAAGCGGCGTCTGCAGCTGAAGGGCGAGGCCGCCGGCGTCCAGGTCGTCGACTCCTACGCGCACCACCCCACGGAGATGACCGCCGACCTGGAGGCGATGCGCGCGGCCGCGGGCGATGCCCGGATCCTGGTGGTCTTCCAGCCGCACCTGTTCTCCCGCACCCAGGAGCTGGGCAAGGAGATGGGCGAGTCCCTGGCCCTCGCGGACGAGTCCGTCGTCCTCGACATCTACCCGGCCCGCGAGGACCCGATCCCCGGCGTGACCAGCGACCTCATCATCGAGTCGGCCCGTGCGGCGGGCGCGGCGGTCATGGCCCTGCACGACAAGGCGGAGGTCCCCACGGTGATCGCGGGAATGGCGAGGCCGGGTGATCTCGTTCTCACCATGGGCGCGGGCGACGTGACCGACCTGGGCCCGCGGATCCTGGATCACCTGTCGCAGCAGTGAGGGGCTGAGACTTATGCCGTACGACGTCGAGAAGCCGGACGAGCAGTGGCGCGCGGAGCTGACCCCGGCGGAGTACGCCGTCCTGCGCCGGGCCGGCACCGAGCCGGCCTTCGTCGGTGAGTACACGGACACCAAGACCAAGGGTGTCTACTCCTGTCGCGCCTGCGGTGCCGAACTCTTCACCTCGGAGACCAAGTTCGACTCGCACTGCGGCTGGCCGTCCTTCTTCGACCCCAAGAACACCGACGCCGTCGAACTCCTGGAGGACCGCTCGCTCGGCATGGTGCGCACCGAGGTGCGCTGCGCCCGCTGCGGTTCGCACCTCGGGCACGTCTTCGAGGGCGAGGGGTACGCGACCCCGACCGACCAGCGGTACTGCATCAACAGCATCTCGCTGCGGCTGACGCCGGACGAGGGCTGAGCCGTGAGCCGTGGGGCGCCGCCCCACGGCTTTCCGCGGCGAACACGCTGGATGCTGGGACGGTCCCCGTTTGAGATTCTGTGAGGGTGTTGGGCGTCGGACGATGGATCCAGTCCCGTCGAAGAACCGGCACGGTCGACGGCAACGGCCGTGAGCACGGGCTGAGCGAGCTGCGGACGGCGGCGGGCGGCATCGGTACGACGCTCGACGAGCCGACGACCCGCGCGGAGCTGGCGCGGTCGGCCGCACGACTGGTCGCCGGTGTGGCGGCGGTGGTCCGGGGGCCCGGCGAGACCGTCTCCGGATACGAGTGGGTCACCGGGGACGCCGGCATACTGCCCGACCAGCGCTGGGCCGTCGCGGTGGCCCGGGAGACGGGATCCCCGGCGGCCGACGGCGGGCAGACGCCGTGGACCGGGTTCCCGGCCGGCAGCGGGGCCCGGCCCGCGATCGGCGTGCCGCTGACCACGGGGGAGCTCCGGTACGGCGTCCTGGTCTGCGCGCGGGACGGACCGCCGTTCACCCGCACCGAGGCGGAGATCCTCGCCCTCCTCGCCGAACGCGCCGCGTCCCACATACGGCACGCCCGCGAGTACGAGCGGGTGAACCGCACCGCCAGCGACCTGCAACGGGCCCTCCTCGCGGAACCCGGACGACCGCACCCGAACCTGGAGGTCGGCGTCCGCTACCTGCCCGCGGGCGGACGGACGCTGGTCGGCGGCGACTGGTGCGAGACCGTACGCCTGCACTTCGGCCGCACCCTGCTCGTCGTCGGCGACGTCATGGGCCACGGCCTGGAGGCCGCGGTCGACATGAACGCCTACCGCTCCTCCCTGCGCTACATCGCCTCCGCCGACCTGCCTCCGCACCGGGTGCTGCGGCAGATGGACGACATCGCGGCGGGCGAGGCGGACCGCAGACCCGCCACCTGCCTGATCGCGCGCGTCGATCCGGCCCGCGGCCAGCTCACCCTGGCCAGCGCGGGTCATCTGCCACCCGCCCTGATCACCCGTGACGGCGTCACCACGCTGCTTCCCGCCCCGGTCGGCCCGCCGCTGGGCACCGGCTTCGGCGGCTACGAGTCGGCCACCTACGAACTCGACCCCGACGAGACCCTGGTGCTGTTCACCGACGGCCTGGTCGAGCACCGCGGCGAGGACATCGAGAGTTCCCTCGACCGCCTCGCCCGGCTCCGCTTCACGCCCGCGATGGCCGTCGGTGACATCCTGGAGACCATCGTCTCCCGCCTCGACGCACGCAACGCGGAGGACGACGTGGCGGTGCTGGCGGCCCGCTCACGACTGCGCCGCGACGCGGCTCCGCCGGAGGAGCCGGGGCGGTGAGCCCGGACCTCGCCGACGTCATCGCCCTGTGCGAGGAGTACCGGTTCGCGACCGGCGGGCCCTTCGGCGCCGGTCTGCCCGGCCGTGGTCTCGACCGTGCGTGGTGGTGCTGGGCTGGTCGGTGCGGCGGGCGGGCGGGCCCGGGCGGGTCGGGATACGGGACCCCGAACGGGACGACAGGCCGTGCGCGGTCCTCGAGATCACCGAGGGCGCGGTGGCGACGCCGGACGGCAGGAGGGCGGTGGCCGCGTCCTCGCCGGCCGTGCCCGGCGCGCCGCCGGCGGGGGGGGGGCGGGGGGCCGCCCGGCGGGGGGGGGGTGGGGGGCGGCGCCGGGCGGCCGGGGGGGCGGGCGGGCCCC
>NZ_JBHYKH010000157.1:0-11084 GCF_042741275.1 Streptomyces sp. NPDC058964 | reverse complement strand
CACCACCGCCGGTCCGGCTACCTCGACCACACCGAGCGCGCGTTGCCGTGTCGGCCGCTCAGTAGGGCGGGGCCCCCCGCCACCCCGGCCGCCGCGGCCGACCGGCGGGCGTGGACGGGCCGCGGGCCGGCCCGGCTGCGAGGCGTTCGCGGCCGACGCCGGGCGCCGGGTGACGCGTACGGCCCGATTGGCGTTGGCCGTTGCCGACTGGGGCAGGGGGGATCCGGGTAGTCGTCCGCCAGGCTGCTGAAATACTTGCGGTCTAAACTCTTGGCGCAACGGCCTGCGTTACGACGATCGTGGCCGAAAGTGGGCAGTTATCTGCCAAACCCGAAGGGTATTCGGCGTTTTGATACGGATAGATTCAGTCACCAAGCGGTATCCGGACGGCACGGTGGCGGTCGACCGGCTGTCGCTGGAGATTCCGGACCGTTCGATCACCGTCTTCGTCGGGCCGTCCGGCTGCGGCAAGACGACCACCCTGCGAATGATCAACCGGATGGTCGAGCCCAGCGCGGGCACGATCCTCCTCGACGGCGTCGACATCCAGAAGCAGCCGGTCAACACGCTGCGGCGGTCGATGGGTTACGTCATCCAGAACGCCGGTCTCTTCCAGCACCGCACGATCGTCGACAACATCGCCACCGTGCCCCGCCTGCTGGGCTGGAGCAAGCAGAGGGCCAGGACGCGCGCGGTCGAACTGATGGAGCGGATGGGGCTCGACGCCTCCCTCGCCAAGCGCTACCCGTACCAGCTCTCGGGCGGTCAGCAGCAGCGCGTCGGCGTGGCACGGGCGCTCGCCGCGGACCCGCCGGTGCTGCTGATGGACGAGCCGTTCTCGGCCGTCGACCCGGTGGTGCGCAAGGGGCTTCAGGATGAACTCCTCCGCATCCAGGCCGAGTTGGGCAAGACCATCGTATTCGTCACGCACGACATCGACGAGGCCATCAAGCTGGGCACGATGGTCGCCGTGATGCGCACCGGTGGCAGGCTCGCCCAGTACGCGCCACCCGCCGAACTGCTCACCGAGCCCGCGGACTCCTTCGTCGAGGACTTCCTCGGCACCGACCGGGGCATCCGGCGGCTGTCCTTCTTCCCGTCCGCGGATCTGGAGTTGCTGACCTCCCCGATCGTCGCCGTGGACGCCGACGCCGGGAAGATCGCCGCACGCTCGGCCGACGTGCCCCATCTCCTCGTGACCGACCTGGAGGGCAAGCCCCTCGGCTGGGGCGAGCCGAAGGACCTCACGGCGGGGGAGATCGTGCCGGAGCGGCTGCTGTCCCACGGCAGGCCCTTCGTGCACGGCAAGGACTCGCTGCGGGCCGCGCTCGACTGTGCCGTGCTGTCGCCGACCGGATGGGCCGTCGGCGTGGACGGCACCGGACGGGTCGTCGGCGTCGTCTCCCAGCAGGCCATCGGCGAGGCCATTCGCCTCGCCCATGCCCACGGACGCGCCGAGGACGACGCGAGGGCCGCCGGATGAGTCGCTTCTTCGACATCCCCAGCGACCTCCAGCACAGCTACTTCGGCCTGATCGCAGTGCACCTGCGGGAGGCGTTGGTGCCGGTCCTCGTCGGCCTGCTCGTCTCGCTGCCCGTCGCCCAGCTCTGCGTGCGCTTCCGCTGGATGTACCCGCCGGTGCTGGGCGTGACCACCGTGCTGTACGCCGTCCCGTCGCTGGCCTTCTTCGTCGTCCTCATCGACTACACCGGCCAGAGCGAGACCACGGTGATGATCCCGCTGGCCGTGTACAGCCTGGTGGTGCTCGTGCCGGCGATCGTGGACGGCGTGCGCTCGGTGCCGCAGGAGACGCTCGCCGCCGCCACCGCCATGGGCTTCGGACCCGTACGCCGTTACGTCCAGGTGCAGTTGCCCATCGCCGTGCCCGCGATCATCGCCGGCCTGCGCGTGGCCACCGTCTCCAGCATCAGCCTCGTCAGCGTCGGCATGCTGATCGGCAACCAGGGCGCCCTCGGCAACCTGCTCCATGACGCCCAGATCTACAACCGGCCCGAACTCGCCTGGAACTCCGTCGTCACCACGGCCGTGCTCGCCGTCCTCGTGGACGCCGTCCTGGTCCTCGTACGCCTTCTGCTGACCCCGTGGATGCCGAAGGAGAGCGCCCGGTGAACGTACTGAACTTCATCCACGCCTTCTTCAGCGACGGTTCGCACTGGCACGGTTACGACGGCATCCCCACCCGGGTGACGGAGCACCTCCGGTACTCCCTGGAGGCGCTCGCCCTCGCCGCCGTGATCGGACTGCCCGTCGGCCTGGTCACCGGCCACTACGGACGGGGCGGAAACGTCCTGTCGCTGATCGCCACGGCCGCGCGGGCCCTGCCGACCTTCGGCCTGCTGGTGCTGATCACCGTCATCGTCGGGTTCAGCCTGCAGTTCGTGATGATCCCGCTGGTCGTCCTCGCCGTCCCGCCCATCCTGGTCACCACCTACGAGGCGGTGCGCTCGGTCGATCCGTCGCCGGTGGACGCGGCACGCGGCATCGGCATGGCCGAGCCGCGGATCCTCCTCCAGGTGGAACTCCCGGTGGCGCTCCCGCTGATCCTCGGCGGGCTGCGCTCGGCGGCCATCCAGATCGTCTCCACGGCCACCATCGCCGCGTACGTCGGCCTCGGCGGCCTCGGCCGCTACATCGTCGACGGTCTCTACCAGCACGACTACGAGAAGGTCGTGGGCGGCGCCACCCTGGTCGCCGCGATGGCCCTGGCCACCCTCGGGGTGTTCTGGGCGGTGGGCCGGATCGCGGTGTCCCCGGGAGTGCGGCGCAGCGCCTGAGGTCAGCCCTCGGTGCGGGCCAGTGCCAGCTCCAGCACGACGAGCAGCGCGTCCCGCACCGAGCCGCGCTCGCGGGCGTCGAAGACCACCACCGGGACGCCGTCGGAGACGTCGAGGGCCCAGCGGACCTCGTCCAGGCTGTGCTCCACCTTCCCGTCGAAGGCGTTGACGGCCACCGCGAACGGGATGCCCCTGTGTTCGAAGTAGTCGACGGCCGCGTAGCAGTCGTCCAGCCGGCGGGTGTCGACGATGACGAGCCCGCCGACCGCGCCCTCCACGATGTCGTCCCACATGAAGCCGAAGCGTTCCTGGCCGGGCGTGCCGAACAGGTACAGCTTGAGCGTCGGGTCGATGGTGAGGCAGCCGAAGTCCATCGCCACCGTCGTCGTGGTCTTGCGCGGGGTGTGCGTGAGGTCGCCCCCGCCGGCGGCGCCGTGGGGGAGGGCGGCCTGGGTGGTGAGCGCGTCGTACCCGGAGACCGCCCCGACCGTGGTGGTCTTGCCCACGCCGAAGCCGCCCGCGATCACCATCTTGACCGGCAGGGGCGGGCGAACGGGGGTCTGCGCAGCGGCCGTGACGGGGGCACCCCCCGGTCGAGCGGATCCGAGACCTTGGGGGAGGACCAGCGGTTCAGTCGGTGTCACGGAGTACCCCTCGGGAGTCGGGGACGGCGCGGAGGCCATCGATAACCCTGCGCAGGACCGCTGCGTCGTGGGTGGCTTCGAAGTCGGGCACGTGCACCGTCAACTGCCCGGCGTCGCGCAGGTCCTCGGCCAGCACGCGCACCACGTTGAGGTGGAGCCGCAGCCGGGCCGCCAGCTCCGCGATCGACAGCGGGAGGCGGCAGGCTGCGACGATGTCGTGCCGCTCGAAGGAGAGCCGGTCGAGCGCGGGGGGGGCCGCCGGCGGGGGGGCCCCCCGGGGGTGGAGCGGGGGCTGGGAGCGGGGGGGGGGGGGGGGGGGCGCCCCCCGCCGGGGGGCGCGCGACGCGCCCCCGGGGGGGGCCCACCCCTTGGCTCTCCCCGGCATTGGCCGGGCGGGGGGCGTTGACCGCCCCCCGCCCGGCGGTGACCAGGAACGGCCGTACGGCGGGGGCGGGGCCGACCGGGTCGGAGCCCGGTGACGGGGAGCCGTCCGCCATGGCTGTGTCGCTTCCTCTCTGGACCGGGTGGGGCCGGTCAGCGCGCCGGTGCGGAACCGACGGTGTTCTTCAGCTCGAGCACCAGCTGGGGGCTGAGCGCGCCTCCCGCGCGGTTGGCGAACACGGTCATCTCGTAGGCGATGTTGCCCAGCTTGGCCTCCTTGTCGGCGACCACGCCGAGCACGGCGCCGTTGCCGATCGCGGAGACGATGACGTGGCCGCCCTCGAGGTCGATGATGACCTTGTTCAGGCCGCCCAGTCCGTAGTTGCCGGAAGCTCCGGCGGCCAGGCTGGTGATACCGGAGACGATCGCGGCCAGCCGCTCCGAGTGCGCGCGCTCGCGCAGCTCGGACACGGCGATCAGCAGCCCGTCGGACGACACGGCGATGGCGTCGACGACACCGGCGGTCTCGGTCGCGAATCGGTTCAGCAGCCAGTTGAAGTCGGCTGCGGCGGCCTGCAGGTCGGTCGGCGTGGTGGCGCCCGTCGTGGTGTCACCTGTGGACGTGCTCACTGCTCGGCTCCTTCCGGAAGGTGGTTCTGGTCCTGCGCGTGGTTCGTCGTCTGCGGGGTCGCCGCCGCACCGGCCTCGTTGCCGGGGCGGGCGAAGTTCCCGGTGTCGTGGTCGCGCTGTGCCCGCTCGACCGCGGCCTCGAACTCCTCGAGCGCGCTGCGCACGGCCTCCGCGTCCCGGGTACGGGCCTCCTGCGGCACGATCCGGTCGGCACCCGTGGTCGTGCGCAGGGTGGCCCCGCGCACCCGGCGGCGCAGGGGACGGGCGCCGTCGGCGGGGACGGGCGGCGGGGTCTCACCGGCCGTGGCCGGCTTCTCGGTGTGCGCCACGGACTCCCGGCGGGGGACCCTGCGGGGGAGGGCGCCCGGCTCGCCGGACACGGCCTGCTCGGACGCGACCTGTCCGCGCACGGGGCCCGCAGGTGCCGGCACCGGGCCCGCGGCGGTGGCGGGCACCGGTTCCGGGTCCGCCGGAGTGACCTCGGCCGCACCCGTCCCCGCACCCGTACCCGTACCCGCACCCGAGTCCGAGCCGTCGGCCGGTTCCGTCGCCGTACCGTCGGAGACGCTCGCCACCACCGGACTCATCGTCAGCAGCAGCGATGCCGGAAGCCTGATCTCGGCCGTCACGCCGCCGCCCGGGGTGCGGGTCAGTTCGACGCCGATGTCCCAGCGACGGGCCAGGGCGCCGACCACGAAGAGGCCGAGGACCTTGGTGGGGACCACGTCCAGGCGTTCTCGGCGGATCAGGCGGGCGTTCTCCTCGGCCAGGCGCTCGGCGCTCATGCCGAGGCCGTGGTCGCTGACGACGACGTACGCGGCATCGTCGCCGGAACGGACGGTCACCTCGACCGGACTGCCCTCGGGGGAGAACGACACCGCGTTCTCCAGCAGTTCGGCCAGCATGAGCGTGAGGTCGCCGATGATGTCCGGCTCGACGACGGCGTCCGTCACGGCGCGCAGCCGCACCCGCTGGTAGCCCTCGATCTGCCCGAGCGAGGCCCGTACGACGTTCGTCAGCGCCGTGGGCCCGGCGTCCAGCGCCGTCTCGCGAATGCCGGCCAGCAGCATCAGGCTGTCGGCGTTGCGGCGCAGGCGTACGGCGATGTGGTCGATGGAGTAGAGGCGTTCCAGGAGTGCGGGATCGGTCTCGCCGCGTTCGACCGCGTCGATCAGCGCCAGCTGGCGGGTCGTCAGGTTGCTGACGCGGCGGCCCACGTTGCCGAACATCTCGGCGACGTTGCGGCGGCCGAGCACCTGCCGCTCCAGCAGCGCGGCCGCGGTCGTCTGGACGTGGTTGAACGCCTCGGCCAGTTCGCCGATCTCGTCGTGCGCGGTGGCGGGCATGTCGCGCAGCCGGGGCGGTCCGTCGTCCTCGGCGTCGTCGTCGGCCACCCGCGCCAGTTCCCGGCCCGCCACGTCGGCGACCTCCCGCGCGGCGCCGGTCAGGGCCTGGACGGGACGGATGACCGAGCGGCGGACCAGCACGGACAGGGCGATCCACAGCACGAAGCCGATCAGCGCGCCGCCGAACAGCAGGACGGCCCGCCACTGCGCCGCGTCGGATGCCTCGTCGGCCCGGTCGGCGATCTGGTCGATGAGCGTGGTGGTGATCCTCAGCCGCGCGGCGGCCTGCTCGGGGTAGTCGGGGTAGTCGCGCAGCGCGTCCTGGACCGCCTTGCGGATCTCTTCCCGCGACCCGGCCTCCAGCTGTGTGGGGTCGATCTGCAACTCGGCGTACGACGACGCGATGCGCTGCTGTGCCGGGGTGTGCTCGATCCCGGCCAGCTGCCGCGCCTGGGCCTGGGTGGCGAACCGGGTGAAGCGGTCGGCCTGGTGGGAGTAGAGGTCGTGGGCGCCGACCGCGTTGGTGAACTCGATCAGCGCGTTGGTGTCACCGGTCGTCGCCGAGAACACGCTGGTCTCGAAGGTGCCGTGGGCGGCGTCCGCGCGCAGCAGGGAGTCCAGCAGGTTGCCGGTGAAGGTGGACGCGAGCGAGGCGTTGCGGTCGAGCCCGAGGCCGTCGATCAGACCCTTGGCCGCGTCGGTGTAGGCCGGGTCGATGTTGTCGGCCGGAAGATAGCCGCGCTCGACGCTCTGCCGCAGGCTGGAGAGGCCCTCGACCACCCTGAGCGCCTCCGCCTCGGTGTCCGGCAGCCGGTCGCCGAAGGCGTCGCGCACCGTCTCGATCTGGGCGATGACGGCGTCCTGGGTCGCGTGGTAGGCGGCCAAAGAGGGCTTGGAGTAGTCGGTCTCGTAGTGCGCGGAGAGCAGGATGGCCTGCTGGTGCTCCGCCTCCACGCGGTCCACCAGCCGGGCCACCGTGGCGCTGTCGCGCACGACCCGCGCCGCCGACTCCGCGGTGTCCGACTCCTGGATCAGGTCGGTGACCGGGAAGGAGAGCAGCACGGCGATCACGGCGAGCGGGACACCGACGAGCAGATTGAGTTTGCGCCGGAAGGGCCAGCGGCCGGCGAAGTCCCGTACCCCGGACCGCGGGGGGCGGGCGGTCCGGGCGGGCGCGTCCACCTCGTTCGTGGACACCGGGCCTCCTTCGTGGGGGTGTCTCCACCCGAACTGATGCGTAATGACACCGAAGCGGGCCCCGTACACCGCTGCGACCGATATCAACTGCCGCGAGACTACAGCGTCCTTAAAGGATCAACCGGTCTGTCCTTTGTCAAGAATCCGTTACAAAGAGGCCGTGCTTTATCCACAACTGGCCACAGATCGAAGCCAATCGGTGACCATGAGGCACTTGACTGACGGAGAACTGGCTGGATTGGATCAGTGGAGAGCTTCCGCGCGCTGCTTCCAGCGCTGTTCCATCCCCCGCCAACCTCTGAGTCCGGAACGGGAATCGTGACTTCCACCACCCACACCAGCAGGTCCATCCGGATGTACCGAGGCACGGCCGCCGTCGCGCTTGCCGCGGCCACGGCCCTGCTGACGGGCTGTTCCTCATCCGACGACACCAGTGACCCGCTCAAGGGCGACAAGGCGAGCGGCGACAGCGTCGTCGTCGGCTCCAACAACTTCGCCGAGAGCATCCTGATCGCCGACATCTACGGCGAGGCCCTCAAGGCCAAGGGAATCAAGGTCACCTACAAGCCGAACATCGGCAGCCGCGAGACCACCTACGGCCTGCTCAAGAACGGCTCCATCTCGGTCCTGCCCGAGTACAACGGCGCACTGCTCGCCTACCTCGACCCGAAGGCCACCCCGAAGACCATCGCGGCGACCACGTCGGCCATCGAGGCCAAGCTCGACTCCAAGCTGACGCTCCTGGAACCGGCGCCCGCCCAGGACAAGGACTCGGTCACCGTCAACGCGGCCACGGCCAAGAAGTACAACCTCACCGACAAGTCCTCCGTCTCCGACCTCAAGAGCGCGGCCAAGGATTTGGTCATCGGTGCCTCGCCGGAGTTCCAGACCCGCCGGCAGGGCCTGGTCGGCCTGAAGTCCGTCTACGGCCTGGAGTTCAAGTCGTTCAAGGCGCTCGACGCCGGCGGTCCGCTCACCCAGGCGGCGCTGAAGAAGGACACCGTGCAGGCCGCGGACATCTTCACGACGGACCCGACCATCTCCAAGGAGAAGTTCGTCGTCCTGCAGGACACGGAGAACCTCTTCGGCTTCGAGAACATCCAGCCGCTGGTCTACAAGAGCGCGCTCTCCCAGAAGGGCGTCGACGCGCTCAACGCCGTGTCCGCCAAGCTCGACACGACGACCCTGCTGGACCTGGACACCCAGGTGCAGTCGCAGAACAAGGACCCGCTGGACGTCGCCAAGGCCTGGCTGAAGTCCGCCGGACTCGGCTGACGTTCCGCGTTTGGACACGAGTTTCGACGGCTCGACGGCCGCGGACTCGACGTGCCCGGACTCGTCCGGCTCGCCGACGCGGGCCTGGAGGAGGCGGCCAGCTTCGCCGGCCAGGCCGCGCGCCGGACCCGGCGTGCCGCGACCGCCTGCACCACGGCCCTGGCCTGCGAACTCGTCACCGAAGTAGGGGCGTTGCGGCTGCTTCCGGTGCCCCCGCAGGTTCCCGCCTTCGCCGTCGCGGCCGCCGTCCTTCCGCCCGGTACCGAGGACCGGCCACTGACGGGCGACGTGACCACGGCGATGGACCTCCTTCCCGTGCTTGCCGCACTGTGAGGCTTTCCCCCGCCGACGGCCCGCCCGGTGGAAGAATTCCGCAACCGTGCGGCGGTGGCCGTAACTCCGCTCCCTCCCGCTCGCACGCTGTCACGTGACCGGTCCCGGTCCCGGGCCGAGGTGCCGAGCGCGCTGGAGAGGCACCCCATGACCACGGAACACGCACCGCCGTCCGCCGCCCCGCACGCCCGACACCGCGCGGGCCCTGGGCAAGTCGATGCGCATCCTCTAGAGCGAGGCCAGGGCGACGAAGGACGAGAACCCCACGGCGGTGCCGGACACCGCGGAGCCGCCCGCCGCGGCCGGCTGACGCCGGGGATCCGCTAGCATCCCGACCATGCCGGCCCCGGAACCCACGATCGTCGCGACCTCGGGCGGACACCGCCCCGGCGGCCGGACCATGGTCGAATTCGACGCCCTGGTCCGTCACGCCGTGGACCTCTCGGGCGCCCACGGCCGCCGACCGCGGGTCATGTACGTGGGTACGGCGATCGGGGACGCCGAGCACTTCACGGCCCGAATGTCGGAGGCGGCGCGGGTGGCGGGGTTCGACCTGACCCCGCTCCACCTCTTCCCGATGCCCAACCTGGACGATGTCGAGGGCGCGGTCCTCGCGCAGGACGTCGTCTGGGTCATGGGCGGCTCGGTGGCCAATCTGCTGGCCGTGTGGCGGGTGCACGGCCTGGACCGGATCATGCGCCGCGCCTGGGCGTCGGGTGTCGTCCTCAGCGGGGTCAGCGCGGGTTCCATCTGCTGGTTCCGGGGAGGCACCACCGACTCCTTCGGCCCCGAACTCCGCCCGCTCACCGACGCGCTCGGCTTCCTCCCGTACGGCAACGGTGTCCACTACGACACCGACCGGGGCCGCCGCCCGCTGGTCCACCGGCTGGTCGCCGACGGCACCCTGCCCACCACCCACTGCACGGACGACGGAGTCGGCCTCGTCTACCGGGGCACGGAACTCACCGAGGCGGTCACCGAGGTACCGGGCAAGGGCGCGTACGTCGTCGTACGCAACGGCGACACGGCGGTGGAGGAACGGATCGAACCCCGGCGGCTGCCGGGTGTGTGAGCCGGACACAGGACGAGTCGCCCCGAGACCGTGGTGAGCGCCTGACCGTGCCGGGCTCGGACCGTGCCGGGGCTGTCCGCCGCGCGGGTTCGGGAGGCCGGCGGGGTCGCCCGCCGCGCAGGACGCGCAGCACCGGCAGAGGCCCGGACTGGTGCGAGGCCGGTCCGGTTCACGGAGCAGACCCCGGCGGGCGCGCGGCCGACGCACCCTCCTCGGCTGCCGCGAGGTGAGCAGGCGTGCGCCTGAACGTCGGCGGGGCGGACGGTCTGCCGCGAGCGCTCACGCGGGCGGAACAGCACTTTTCCCGCTCCCGGATCCGCCCGGGAGGCCAGGATCGCGTCGCCCGCTCACGGTCCTCGGCCGCACCGGGCGTCGCCGCCCGGCGGAGGTGCCCGCGTCACGGTTCGAGGGGCGTTCGGCCGACCGGGCCGTCGTCCCGCGCCGCAGGCTCAGGCCGGTTCCCCCGCGCCCTCCGCGAGGACGGCCGCCGCGCGTGCCGCCTTCCTCCGCTTGCGCCGGCTCACTCGCGGCTCCTGGTCCGGCAGCCAGCCGAAGGTGAGGCAACTGCCGATCACGCCCAGGAGGAGGCCGATGAAGAAGCCGCCGAGGTTCGAGGTGAGCCACGTGCCGAGGGAGGCCAGGACACCGATGACGGAGTAGAAGATCCGCTGCGCGGGAGTGAAAAGGGTCAGCAGACCGCACAGCAGCATCACGGTGGGCAGGAGATAGCCCGCCAGGCCCTGCATGCCGACATGCATGATGACCTTGACCGACGCCTTCATGGTGAGCAGGACCTCCGCCCCGCCCAGGGCGAGCAGCAGCCCGCCCCAGAACGGACGGCGGGCCCGCCAGCGTCGGAAGGCGGGCCTCATCCCCTGCGATGACAGGCCGGTCATCAGCAACCCGAGTCGCTGAACCGCAGTTTCAGCCCCGGCAGCTTGAACACACCAGCGGTGGTTGCGTAGTTGGTCTGCCGCAGACTGCCGATGTGCACGGTGTCGGCCTGCTGGCTGAAGACGCCGATCGGGCCCTTCACACCGGCCTTGTTCAGCGTGCTGGCGTCGTTGCCGATCTCGATGTTGTTGAACGCGGCGTCGCCCGACAGCTCGGTGGAGTCGGTGGTCAGGTCGCTCGCCGTCACCTTCTCCGAGCCGCCGCCCGCGGTGATCAGCAGGTTGGTGCCACCGAGGTCGACGCTCTGGCACAGCTTGGTGAGCGTCGCGTTCTTGATCGCGGACGTGACCACCAGCACCTGACCGCCCGTGTCACCCGCGTTCGGGCTTCCCTCCGCCATGTTGTCGAGGTTGCCGAACTGCTCGAAACCGGTGCCGTCGAGGCTGGTCGCCGTGACCGTGAAGGGCATCCCGGATATGGCGAACTGGACGCCCAGGGCGCCCTGGGCGGTCAGGAC
>NZ_JBHYKH010000156.1:0-17526 GCF_042741275.1 Streptomyces sp. NPDC058964 | reverse complement strand
GCTCGTCGCCTTCGGGCAGCAGCCCAAGCAGCACCCCGCCCGCGACCAGGAGTACACGGAGCTGCTGCGCCGGTACCGCGAGGACCCGGCGTTCGCGCGGCTCGCGGACGCCGTCGCGGCCGGGCTCGGGCTGGTCGTCCTGGAGGTCTCCCCGCGCGCGGGCATGGCCGTGACCGCCGCCGAGGACTCGGTGTTCGCCGTGCGCATGGGCGACTACGCGCGTCGCGCGTCGACCGACTCCGGCGACCGGTTCCTGCACGGGCTCGCCCATCTCGCCGTCGCCGCCCTCGCGTTCCCGCGGCCCGAGGACCTCGCCGACGACGGGTACATCGGCCGGATCACCGTCAACGGCGTCGACGCCTTCGTCCGCCAGGCCTGCCGGCGCCTCGAGGAGCGGGCCGAGGAGCAGGGCGAGAACACCGACCCCGCCACCGACGCGCCCGGTCTGGAGGCCGCCTGGCGGATCTGGGCCAGACGCAGCGCCGCCGGCGCCACCAAGGACGCCCGCCGGCTGGCCGGTTCGACGACCGGCATCGTCGGCAAGGCGGCCGCGTTCCTCACCGACTCCGGCTTCCTGCAGCGCACGGGCGACGACAACGGCGGCACCTACCGCACCACCGCCCGCTACCAGCTCCAGGTGCGCGACATGGCGGGCAGCGCCGCCATGGCCGAACTCCTCGACCTGGGCGTTGTCCCGGTCACCGACGGCACCGCGAGCCTGATGCCCGCCGACGACACCGAGGACCTGGAACTGGTGGCCGAAGCCGGACTGCCGTTCCACTCCTGAGGCCCTTGCATCCCTCGAAGCTCCTGGAGCCGATGGCGCTCCCGAAGCATTCGAACCCCCCGCACCTTCCGAAGACTTATGACGAGAGTCCGCCATGTACGAGCTGTCCCGGGTCCGCCTCTACTCCATCGGGCCCGCCGGTGCGCGCTACGCCGACACCGTGCTTGACCTGCGGGGCGTGGGCGAGCCGGTGCCCGACCCTGCCCCGACGCAGGCGGAGTTCTTCGAGGAGGAGCCGGTCGGCCCGCCGCGCCGCCCCGCGCCGGCCGGTGTGCTCTTCCTGGAGAACGGCGGTGGCAAGTCCGTCCTGCTCAAGCTGATCTTCTCCGTGATGCTGCCCGGCCATCGCAACACGCTCGGCGGCGCCAGCTCAGGCGTTCTGCGCAAGTTCCTGCTCGCCGACGACTGCGGACACGTGGCGCTGGAGTGGCAGCACACCCACACCGGCGAGTGCGTGGTGGTCGGCAAGGTGAGCGAGTGGCGCGGGCGCCAGGTCTCCAACGACCCGCGGAAGTTCGCCGAGGCCTGGTACTCCTTCCGGCCAGGCCCCGGACTGACCCTGGACAACCTCCCCGTCGCCGAGGCCACCGCCGTACGCCCGCCCGTCGAGGGCGTCTCCGGCGCCCAGGGACGCCGTCGCACGATGAAGGGCTTCCGGGACGCCATCACCGAGGCCTCGAAGGCCTACCCGCACCTGGAGGTGCACTGGGAGGAGATCCACGACCGCTGGATCGAGCACCTCGGCGACCTCGGCCTCGACCCCGAACTCTTCCGCTACCAGCGGGAGATGAATGCCGACGAAGGCGAGGCCGCCGGTCTCTTCGCGGTGAAGAAGGACTCCGACTTCACCGACCTGCTGCTGCGCGCCGTCACCGACACCCGCGACACCGACGGCCTCGCCGACCTGGTCAGCGGCTTCGGCAACAAGCTGGGCCGTCGCGCCGAGCTGATCGCCGAGCGCGACTTCACCGCCGGGTCCGTCGATCTGCTCGGGCGGATCGTCGAGGCCGCCGAGGCCCGCGCACGCGCGCGGGACATCCACACCGGAGCCGAGCGCCGCACGCGCACACTGGCACGGCGACTGTCCGCCCGGGGCGTACGGGAACGGGTGCGCGCCGCCGACCTGGCCCAGCGGGTCACGGCGGCCGCCTACGCCGTCACCCACTCCGAGGGCGCCCGGGAGCGCAGCGCGCTGATCGCCGCGGAGCTCGCCTACCGGCACGCCTCACTGGCGCTGGCCGCGGGCGAGAAATCCGCCGCCGCGCAGAAGCGCGAGCTGGCCGACGCCCGCACGCTGCACTCCGCCTGGCAGGCCGCCGAGGCCGTGCTGCGCCATCGCGCCGCCGCCGACCGGGTCGCCCGCGTGGCCGCCGCGATCAAGGAGGCCGAACGGGACGCGGCCCCGGCCCTGGCAGCCCGTGCCAAGGCCGCCGTGGACCTCGTACGCGCCCTGCACACGGCCGCCGCGAGCGCCGAGACCCTCGCCAACGAGGGGGAGGAGCGCTCCGCAGGGCTGCAGGAGGCCGGCGAGTCCGCATACCGGGACTCGACCGCCGCCGCCACCGAGGCACAGCGCGCCCGCAGCGAGGCCGGACATCTGCGCCAGCGCCTGACCGAAGTCGAGCAGGAGACCGCCGAGGCCGTGCGCGCGGGCTGGCTCGACGACAGCGCGCCCGACGCCGACCCCGCCCGCGCCGCCCTCGCCGCCAGCGACGCCGAGAAGTCGGCCGTCGCCGCCTGGGACGTGGCCCGCGAGGCCTCCCGGAAGGCGACGGAACACGCGCGCGAAGCCGCTTCCGCCGAGTCCCGCGCGGAACTGACGGCGGCCCGCGCGTCGGACGCGGCCACCGCGGCGGAGCGGGCGTACGACGCCGAGCGCCGTCTCGCCGAGACGCTGGCGGGGGAGGAGCGCCTGGGCGACCTGCTGGGCCTGCCGGGAACCTCCGCCTCCACGCGCGCCGGGGTGCCCGGCCCCCGGACCGGAGCGGACGGCCCGGGGGCGCAGGGCGCGGGTACCGCGGCCGACTCGTCCGGCGGGCCCGACGGCACGGGCGCGGGCACTCCCCACGCCGGGGGCTCCATGAGCCCGGAGGACCTGGACCGCTTCGCCGACGAACTGCGCGAACTGCTCGACGACACCGTCTCCTCCGCCGAACGCCACCTCTTCGAACTGCGCACGGCCGCGGCGGACGACGCCCGGATCCTCGGCGCGCTCGGTGACGGCGGCCTGCTGCCGCCCGGTCCCGACGTGCTCGCCACCGTCGAGTTCCTCGGTGAGCACGGCATCCCCGCCCTGCCCGGCTGGCGCTATCTCGCCCAGGCCGTCGACCCTGGCGACCACGCGCGCGTGCTCGCCGCCCGGCCGGAGCTGGTGGACGGTGTGATCATCACCGACCCGGACAGCCACGCCCGTGCCCGCGAGACACTCGGCAACGCGGCGCTGCTGCCCCGCTCCGCCGTGGCCGTCGGCACGGCCGCGGCCCTGCTCGCCCCCACCCCGGCCACCGGCTCGGACACCGGCGACGTGTTCCTCGTACCGCCGAACCCGGCCATGCACGACGAACACGCCGCCGACGAGGAGCGGCAGGCGCTGCGTGCGCGGGCGACCGAGCGGGACGAGGAGATCCGCACGCTGGCCGCCCGGCTCGGCAAGGACCGCGAACTCGCGGCGCGGCTCGCCTCGTGGCGCACCGGCTGCCCGGCCGGCCGGCTCGCCGAGCTGGCCCAGGCCGCCCGGGACTCGCGTGCGTTCGCCGAGGAGTCCGAGGCCGAGCTGGCCGAGGCGCGCACCGTACGGGCGGAGGCCGACGAGGCCGCCGCCGAGGCGGCGCAGGTGCGCGACGAGCGGCAGGAGGCCGCACAGAAGGCCAGGCGCGCCGCCGACGCCCTCGCCGGACTCGCCTTCCGGCTGCGCGAGCGCTCCGGCTGGCAGGCCAGGCTGCGCGAACTCGCCGACGAGGCGACCGAGTCGGAGGCCCACGCCCAGGTCTGCCTGGAACGGGCCCGCGCCGCCGACGAGGACCGCCGTGCCGCCCAGCGCGCCGCCGACGACGCCCGGCGCACCGCCCGTGCGCTGCGCGCCGAGCGCGCGGAGATCGCGGGCGCCCCCGACGACGTATCCGAGGACGACACGGACGGGCCCAAGGCGTCCCTGCCCGCCCTCCGCGAGGCCTATCGGGCCGCCTCCCAGGTCTACGAGAAGGTGGGCGTCGGTGCCGACCTGCGCGCAGAGCAGGCCCGCGCGGAGAGCGACGAGAGCGCGGCACGTGCCGAGCTGGACCGGCTCAGCAACAAGGTCCGTACCCGGGCCGAGCAGCTGTTGCAGTCGCCCGACGGCTCCGACGGACCGTCACGGCAGGCCGCCGCCGCACGCGCGGAGGAGCTCGTGCAGCTCCTGGAGACCCGTATGTCGACCGCGAGCGAACAGCTCGGACGGCTGCGCGGCGAGGCCGAGCGGCACGCGCCCGAGGACGGCGAGGCGCACACCGGGCTGCCCGAGGAACTCCTCCCGCGCGACGCCGAGCACGCACAGGCGCTGCTGCGCACCACCACCGCGGAACTCGCCTCCCGCACCGAGGCGTTGGCCCAGGCACGCGAGGCGCACGCCGAACTCCTTGAGGCCCACCGGGCCGCCGAGGACGCCGCCGGCGGCTTCGACGAGGTCGCCGCGATGCTCCGTGACCTGCTGCGTGAACACGCCCCCGAGGAAGAGCAGGAGGAGCCGGAGCCCTACCCCGGCAGCCTGGAGGAGGCCCGGCACTCGGCCGCCGAGGCCCGCCGCTCGCTGCGCGGCTGCGCCGCAGACCTGTCCGCCGCCGAGTCCTCCGTGCGCGAGGCGAGCGACGTCCTCGTACGGCACGCCAACTCCACCCGCTACGAGCAGGTCCGCACCCCCGCCCGTCAGCAGATCCGTGAGCTGCCGGCCTCCGCGCTGCCCGAGCACGCCCAGAAGTGGGCGGACGCCTTCGCGCCCCGGCTCCGGGTCCTCACGGACGAGTTGGCCCAGCTGGAACGCAACAGGGACTCGATCGTGGACCGGCTCCGGGGGCTGGTCGAGTCGGCCCTGACCACGCTGCGTTCCGCACAGCGGCTGTCCCGCCTGCCCGAGGGACTGGGCGAGTGGTCCGGCCAGGAGTTCCTGCGTATCCGCTTCGAGGAGCCCGACCAGGCGACACTGACCGACCGGCTGGGCGAGGTGATCGACGAGGCGACCCGGGCCGCGGTGAAGAAGAACTCCGACCTGCGGCGCGACGGCATGTCCCTGCTGCTGCGGGGCGTGGCTGCCGCACTCCAGCCCAAGGGAGTCGCGGTCGAGATCCTCAAGCCCGACGCCGTACTGCGCGCCGAGCGCGTCCCCGTCGGTCAGATGGGCGACGTCTTCTCCGGCGGCCAGCTGCTCACCGCCGCCATCGCCCTTTACTGCACCATGGCGGCACTCAGGAGCAACGACCGGGGCCGTGACAAGCACCGTCACGCCGGCACGCTGTTCCTCGACAACCCCATCGGCCGTGCCAACGCCACATATCTGCTGGAGCTCCAGCGGGCCGTGTCGGACGCGCTCGGAGTCCAGCTCCTCTACACCACAGGCCTGTTCGACACGACCGCGCTGGCCGAGTTCCCGCTGGTCATCCGGCTCCGCAACGACGCGGACCTGCGCGCGGGGCTGAAGTACATCAGCGTGGAGGAGCACCTGCGGCCCGGACTGCCCCAGCAGGCGCCTGCCGGGGAAGCCGTCCACAGCGAGATCACCGCGACGCGGATGTTCAAGCGCCCGACGCCGAGCGCGCCGCAGGGGTGAGGGCGGGGCGAGCGGCCGGGCTTCAGGGGTGCGACAACTGCCCGGTGCCGCCCCGGCGGCCTATGCGCTCCCGCTCGAGCCCGGCGGCCCGTGCCTGCCGCCGGGCCGCGCGCCGCTCACGCCGCAGCGACCGGGCCGTGCTGCTCGGTTCCGACACCACGCCGTTGCGCTGGTTCCACACCTGCCGCGTCACCCAGATGTCGACCACGCCCCACGTGGCGACAACGGTGCCGGCCACACTGCTGATCACCATCGGGAACGCCAGCCAGGACCCGGCCAGCGTGCACAGGAACGCCACCATGGCCTGAATCAGCGTCACAGAGATGAGCAGTACCGCCCGCACGGCCGCCGTACGTACCGGATCGGGCATGCGGCGCCGCCGTGCTGGCTCCTCGATCCACAACGGCCTGTAAGGCGGCTGCTCTTGCGACTGCGCAAACTCTGGATCCCGTCGCTGCGACGGAATGTCGCGATCCGGCGCCTCCGCAGTCCGTCGCGTCGTCGCGCCCGCTCTCACGCCGCTCTCGGGTGCCTCGTGCCGCTCCGCCGTGCCCATCACCGTGTCACTCCCCACCGCCGGCAGCCCGCTCGCTCCGGTGTCCGACGACACCGCTCCCCTGTGGCTGCCCGGCTTGCGCTGTTTTACGCCGCCCAGTTGCGCGATGCGGCACCTGTGGCCGATTCCGCACCTGATTCCCGTAGAGAAGGACGCACGACATGCCGAGAAGATTCCCAACTGCCGAAGAATTCCGGCCAACCGGGCCGACGTGACCAACGGCTCCCTTCCGGCGGCGGTCGCCGGAATCGGGGTGGCAATCTCCCGCAATGCCCGGACAACTCGCCATGTCCCGCCTGCGGTGCGGAGGTTCGGCTTCCGGACGCGTCTTCGAGATAGTCGCGTGACGGTAGTAGGCTCGCGCCGTTTGTTGACGCACATGTGTACCCCCGATCGGCGGGGGTCGAGCTGGGGGAGGCCATGCGCTTTCGCGGGAAGTCGATCCGCCGGAAGATCGTGGCGCTGCTTCTCGTGCCGCTGGTGTCCCTGACCGTCATCTGGGGCTTCGCAACGGTACTCACGGGGCGGGAAGCCGCCCGGCTTTTCCGGGTCTCGGACGTCGTGCAACACCTCGGCTATCCCACCGAGGACACCGTCCGCGTGCTGCAGCAGGAACGCCGTCAGACCCTCGTCTACCTCGCCGACCGCCGGGCCTCCGACGCGCTCTCGGCCCTGCGCCGCACCCGGACGGCCAGCGACAAGGCCATCGCCAAGATCCGGAAGAACACCAAGGACTCCGACATCCGCGGATCCCTCGACGCGGACGACAGCGAGCGCATCACCGCGGTCCTGGACGCCTTCGACAGCGTCGACTCCCTCAGGCGCAGCGTCGAGGAGGGCACGGTCACCCGCGCCCAGGCCCTCGACCGCTACAACCGGGTCGTCGACCCCTGCTTCTCCCTCCTGGCGAGCCTCGACGGCATCGACGACGTCGAGATGGACGAACAGGCCCGCGCCCTGGTCAACATCACGCGCGCGCGTGAACTCCTCTCCCGGGAGGACGCGTTGCTCGGCTCCGCCCTGGTGGTGGGCAAGCTCTCCCGCGACGAGACCCGCGACATCTCCGACCTCGTCGCCCAGCGCACCCTGCTCTACGACATCAGCCTCCCGCTGCTTCCCGCCTCGGAACGCGACCGCTACGAGCGCTTCTGGAAGAACGCGACCACCGCCCCGCTGCGCGTGGCCGAACAGAGCGTCGTCGACACCGGATCCGGCACGCCGCACGGCGTGACTGCCAAGAGCTGGGACGCCGCCGCGGCCAACGTCCTCGACGAACTCCACACCCTCGACGACCAGGCCGGCGACCGCTACCAGGACCGTGTCCGCCCCGTGGGCGTGGGTGTCATCGCCCAGGCGGCCGTCGCCGGACTGCTCGGACTCGTGGCCCTCCTGCTCTCCGTCGTCCTGTCCGTACGCGTCGGCCGTGCCCTCATCCGGGACCTGCGCCAACTGCGCCTCGAGGCGCACGAGGCGTCCGGCGTCCGGCTGCCCAGCGTGATGCGCCGGCTGTCCGCGGGCGAACAGGTCGACGTGGAGACCGAGGCGCCACGCCTGGAGTACGACAAGAACGAGATCGGCGAGGTCGGCCAGGCCCTCAACACCCTCCAGCGCGCCGCCGTCGAGGCGGCCGTCAAGCAGGCCGAACTCCGCTCCGGCGTCTCCGAGGTCTTCGTCAACCTCGCCCGCCGCAGCCAGGTGCTGCTGCACAAGCAGCTCACCCTCCTCGACACGATGGAACGCAGGACCGAGGACACCGACGAACTCGCCGACCTCTTCCGTCTCGACCACCTGACCACACGTATGCGCCGGCACGCCGAGGGTCTGGTGATCCTCTCCGGGGCCGCCCCCTCGCGGCAGTGGCGCAAGCCCGTGCAGCTGATGGACATAGTCCGCGCGGCCGTCGCCGAGGTCGAGGACTACGAACGCATCGAGGTCCGCAGGCTGCCCCGGACCGCCGTCACCGGTCCGGCCGTCGCCGACATCACCCATCTGGTCGCTGAACTCCTCGAGAACGCGACGGTGTTCTCCCCGCCGCACACCGCCGTGCAGGTGCTCGGTGAGCGCGTCGCGAACGGCTTCACCCTGGAGATCCACGACCGGGGTCTCGGCATGGCGGCCGAAGCGCTGCTGGACGCCAACCTCCGGCTCGCCGAGACACCCGAGTTCGAACTCTCCGACACCGACCGGCTCGGACTCTTCGTGGTCAGCCGCCTCGCCCAGCGCCAGAACGTCCGCGTCTCGCTGCAGCCCTCTCCGTACGGCGGCACCACGGCGGTCGTCTTCATCCCCGACGTGCTGCTGACCGACGACGTCCCCGACACCAACGGGATCGGCTTCCGCCTCGACCGGGACCGCCCCTCCAAGGAAGCCGAACTGGAGCAGCGCCGCAGCGCCGCGCTGGCCCAGATGCCGGTGCCGCTGCCAGGTCTGTCGCCCTCGCTCCTGGACGGGCCGGTGGAACTGGAGGCGCCCGTCGACCTGGACGCGCTCGACGACTTCCCGGGCTCCCTCGCCGACGAGGACAGCGAACGCGGCGGACTCTTCCGCCCCCGCCGCTCCATCGCCCACGCGGACGACGACACCCCGGCCCGACCCGGTGAGCCCCACCGGCAGCCCCCCGGTGCCGCCGGCCGCTTCGAGTCCGAGGAGCGCCCGAGCGGCCCTGTGCCGCTGCCCCGCCGGGGGACCCCCAAGCTGGTCAGCTCGCACGGCAGACCCGTCACCGAGCAGCGCTCCCGGCGTGGTCAAGCGGTCGGAGAGGCGCCCACGGGACCGCGCCGCTCCGATCCGGACGGCCTGGCACCGCTGCCGACCCGACGCCGAGGCGAGGTTTCCCCGCGTCCCGGTACCGGACTCGCCGGCCACGTGGACGAGCGCGCGGAGATCCCGACCGCCGGCCACGCCGAGCCGTCCGAGGCTCCCGCCCTGCCCCGGCGGACCCGACGCTCCGAGATCCCTTCCGGCCGCGGACCGCGCGACACCGCCCCGCCCGCCGCCGGTACCCCCAACGACTCCGGACTCGGCTCTGGACCGCTGCCCAGGCGCGTACGCCAGGCCAACCTGGCTCCGCAGCTGAGGCAGGAGCCGGAACGGCGGACCACACGCCCGGCGGAACCCGCAGAGCGTGACGCCGACGAGGTACGCAGCCGTATGGCCTCGCTCCAGCGCGGCTGGCAGCGCGGCCGGGAGGAGAACGCCGCGGGCGACGGGGCCCGGAACGGCCCAGCACAAGGAACGACAAAGGGGGACGGTTGATGACCGCACCGAAGACGACCGGCCACATCGCGACGAACAAGGGCGAGCTCAACTGGCTCCTCGACGAGCTCGTCGACCGCGTCGCAAGCATCCGCAAGGCCGTCGTGCTGTCCGGCGACGGTCTGCCCACAGGGGTGTCCAAGGACCTGACCAGGGAGGACAGTGAGCACCTCGCCGCCGTCGCCTCCGGATTCCACAGCCTGGCCAAGGGCGTGGGCCGCCACTTCGAGGCGGGCAGCGTCCGGCAGACGGTCGTCGAACTCGACGACGCGTTCCTGTTCGTGACGGCCGCCGGTGACGGCAGCTGCCTCGCCGTCCTCTCGGACGCGGACTCCGACGTCGGCCAGGTCGCCTACGAGATGACCCTGCTCGTCAAGCGGGTCGGTGTGCATCTGGGCGCCGCTCCGCGCACCGATCTGCCCGCGGGCGGGTAGTGGGATGACATGAGCGGAGACGGTCAGGGAAGAAACCACTGGTTCGACGACGAGGCCGGACCGGTCGTCCGTCCGTACGCCATGACACGCGGCCGCACCACCAGTGCGGCCCAGCACCGCCTCGACCTGATCGCGGTGGTCGTGACGGAGTCCCACGCGGACGATCCGGAAGCGGACCAGACACTGTCCCCGGAACACGTGGACATCGTCGAACTCTGCCGTGACGCCCCGCAGTCGGTCGCCGAACTCGCCGCCGAACTCGATCTGCCCGTCGGAGTCGTACGGGTCCTCGTCGGCGACCTCGTACACGAGGAACTCGTCCACGTGACGCGTCCCGTTCCCCCGGCTGAGCTGCCGGACGAGAGTATTCTGCGCGACGTGATCAACGGCCTCCGGGCGCTGTGACCGGCGCGGAAGCGGAGTAGTGACGTGACAGGCTGGCAGTTCTGGGTCGACCGAGGCGGCACCTTCACCGACATCGTCGCGCGACGCCCGGACGGCCGGCTGCTCACCCGCAAACTGCTGTCGGACAATCCGGCCCGGTACGCCGACGCGGCCGTGGCCGGCGTCCGCACGCTGCTCGACGGCTCCGACGAGCCCGTCGAGGCCGTCCGCATGGGCACCACGGTCGCCACCAACGCGCTGCTGGAGCGCAGGGGCGAGCGCACCCTCCTCGTCATCACTCGCGGCTTCCGCGACGCCCTGCGCATCGCCTACCAGAACCGCCCGCGGATCTTCGCCCGCCACATCGAACTGCCCGAACTTCTCTACGAGCGGGTCATCGAGGCCGACGAGCGGATCGCGGCCGACGGCACCGTTCTGACGCCACCCGACCTGGACGCCCTCGCGGGCCCGCTCCAGGAGGCGTACGACGACGGAATCCGCGCGGTCGCAGTCGTCTGCATGCACAGCCATCTGCACCCCGCTCACGAACGGGCGATCGGCCGGCTGGCCGCCCGCACGGGCTTCCCGCAGATCTCGCTGTCCAGCGAGGTCAGCCCGCTGATGAAACTCGTCCCGCGCGGGGACACCGCCGTGGTCGACGCCTACCTGTCGCCCGTGCTCCGCCGCTACGTCCAGCGCGTGGCCGACGAGCTCCAGGGGGTGCGGCTGATGTTCATGCAGTCCAACGGCGGACTCGCCGAAGCCGGCCAGTTCCGCGGCAAGGACGCCATCCTGTCCGGGCCGGCGGGCGGCATCGTCGGCATGGCCCGCATGTCGCAGCTCGCCGGCTTCGACCGAGTGATCGGCTTCGACATGGGAGGCACCTCCACCGACGTCTCGCACTTCGCGGGCGAGTACGAACGCGTCTTCACCACGCAGATCGCCGGCGTCCGGCTGCGTGCCCCCATGCTCGACATCCACACCGTGGCCGCCGGAGGGGGCTCGGTCCTGCACTTCGACGGCTCCCGCTACCGGGTGGGGCCGGACTCGGCGGGGGCGGACCCGGGACCGGCCTGCTACCGCGGCGGCGGCCCGCTCGCCGTCACCGACGCCAACGTGATGCTCGGCCGCATCCAGTCCGCCCACTTCCCCAAGGTGTTCGGCCGCGACGGCGACCAGCCTCTGGACGACGCCCTCGTGCGCGACCGCTTCACCGACCTCGCCCGCGAGATCCGTGAGCGGACCGGGGACGACCGCACCCCTGAACAGGTGGCCGAGGGCTACCTGCAGATCGCCGTCGCGAACATCGCCAACGCCGTGAAGCGGATCTCCGTCCAGAAGGGCCACGACGTCACGCGCTACGTCCTCACCACCTTCGGCGGCGCGGGCGGTCAGCACGCGTGCATGGTCGCCGACTCGCTCGGTATCCGCACCGTCCTCGTGCCTCCCATGGCCGGTGTACTCTCCGCGCTCGGCATCGGCCTCGCCGACACCACGGCCATGCGCGAACAGTCCGTCGAGGCACCATTGGAAGCCGCCTCGATGCCCGGCGTGCGCAAGACCGCCGACGACCTCGAGGGCGCGGCCCGCGCCGAACTCCTCGCCGAGGACGTCCCCGAGGACCGGATCAGGGTCGTCCGCCGTGCCCAGCTCCGCTACGACGGCACGGACACCACCCTCACCGTCGAGCTGACCGAGCCCGACACCATGAAACACACCTTCGAAGAACGTCATCGCGCCACGTACTCCTTCGCGCTCGACCGCCCGATCGTCGTCGAGGCCCTCTCCGTCGAAGCCACCGGCATCACCGCACCCCCCGATCTGTCCGCCCTCGTCACCCACGAGGACCGCTCCGCCGCCCCTGGGACCGTCCGGCTCCACACCGGCGGCGCCTGGCGCGACGTCCCCCTCCACCGCCGCGAGGCCATGACCCCCGGCGAATCCGTCACCGGCCCCGCGATCATCACCGAGGCCGGTGCGACGACCGTCGTCGACGACGGCTGGCGGGCCGAGACGACCGACGACGGGCATCTGGTCATGGAACGCGCGGCGATTACACAGAGTTCCGATCTCGACACGAAGGCCGACCCCGTCCTGCTCGAGGTCTTCAACAACCTCTTCATGTCCATCGCCGAACAGATGGGCGCCCGGCTGGAGTCCACGGCCCAGTCCGTCAACATCAAGGAACGCCTGGACTTCTCCTGCGCCCTGTTCGACCCGGACGGAAACCTGGTGGCCAACGCCCCCCACATCCCCGTCCACCTGGGCTCGATGGGCACCAGCGTCAAGGAGGTCATCCGGCGGCGCGGCGACTGCATGCGGCCGGGCGACACCTACGCCGTGAACGACCCGTACCACGGCGGCACCCACCTGCCGGACGTCACCGTCATCACGCCCGTGTTCGACACGCAGGGTGACCGGATCCTCTTCTACGTCGCATCCCGCGGCCACCACGCCGAGATCGGTGGCATCGCACCCGGCTCCATGCCCGCGAACAGCCGCACCATCGAGGAGGAGGGGGTCCTCTTCGACAACTGGCTGCTCGCCGAGAACGGCCGCTTCCGCGAGGAGGAGACCCTGTGCCTGCTCACCGAGGCGCCGTACCCCTCCCGCAACCCAGGGACCAACCTCGCCGATCTGCGGGCCCAGATCGCCGCCAACCGCAAGGGCGTCGACGAGGTCGCCCGCATGATCGAGGACTTCGGCCTCGACGTCGTCCAGGCCTACATGCGGCACGTCCAGGACAATGCCGAAGAGGCCGTGCGCCGTGTCATCGACGCACTGGACGACGGCGAGTACGCCTACGAGACCGACTCCGGCGCCGTCATCCGCGTACGCGTGCGCGTGGACCGCGACAACCGCCGCGCGACGATCGACTTCACCGGTACGGCCGCACAGCTCGGCACCAACTTCAACGCTCCCTTCTCGGTGGTGAACGCGGCGGTCCTCTACGTCTTCCGCACCCTGGTCGCCGACGACATCCCGCTCAACGACGGCTGCCTGCGGCCTCTGGAGATCGTCGTCCCCGCCGGCTCGATGCTCGCGCCCGAGCCGCCCGCCGCCGTCGTCGCCGGCAACGTCGAGACCTCGCAGGCCGTCACCGGCGCCCTCTACGGGGCCCTCGGCGTGCAGGCCGAGGGGTCCGGGACCATGAACAACGTCACCTTCGGCAACGAACGGCACCAGTACTACGAGACCGTCGCCTCCGGATCCGGCGCGGGCGACGGCTTCGCCGGCGCGAGCGTCGTCCAGACCCATATGACCAACTCGCGGCTGACCGACCCGGAAGTCCTGGAGTGGCGGCTGCCCGTGCGGCTCGACGAGTTCGCGCTCCGGCGGGGGAGCGGCGGCGCCGGGCGCTGGCGCGGCGGAGACGGCGCGGTACGCCGTATCCGGTTCGAGGAGCCGATGACCGTCTCCACGCTGTGCCAGCACCGCCGGGTCCCGCCGTACGGCATGGCGGGCGGCCACCCCGGCGAACTCGGTGCCAACCGGGTGGAGCGGGCCGACGGCACGGTGACCGAACTCGCCGGAAGCGACTCGGCGGACGTCGGCCCGGGCGACGTGCTCGTCATCGAAACCCCTGGTGGCGGGGGCTACGGCCCGCCGTCGCCCGACCCCCATCAAGCAGGAGAAGAGATCGATGACCTTCGGGCGTTCTGAGCGCGGCAAGCCCCCGGTCGAGCCTGTCACGCTCAAGATCCTGGTGGCCGGCGGCTTCGGCGTGGGCAAGACCACCCTGGTCGGCGCCGTCAGCGAGATCAGGCCGCTGCGCACAGAGGAGCTGCTCACCGAGGCCGGGCGCCCGGTCGACGACACGAGCGGTGTGGAGGGCAAGCACACCACCACCGTGGCCATGGACTTCGGCCGCATCACACTGCGCGAGGACCTGACCCTGTACCTCTTCGGCACACCCGGGCAGGAGCGGTTCTGGTTCATGTGGGACGAGCTGTCCGAGGGCTCGCTGGGCGCCGTCGTGCTCGCCGACACCCGGCGCCTGGAGGACTGCTTCGCCGCCGTCGACTACTTCGAGCGGCGCTCCATACCCTTCCTCGTCGGCGTCAACTGCTTCGAGGGAGCCGCCCGTTATCCGGCGGACGACGTCCGCCGGGCCCTCGACCTCGACGACGACGTGCCGCTGGTGCTGTGCGACGCCCGCGACCGCGAGTCGGTCAAGGAGGTGCTCATCGGGGTGGTCCGGCATGCGATGGCGTACGCGGCCGCCCACCGCCAGACGGTCAGCACCTGACGCGCGCGCACGGCCCGTACCCCCGCCGACCGGGGTACGGGCCGCGCTCCTGTGGGCGGCCCCACGCGCCCGTGCCTCGTTCACACGGCACGCGCGTGCGCGCCGGCCTCGCTAGCTGTCGCCGTCCTCCAGCCAGCCGAAGCTCTTCTCCACGGCCTTGCGCCAGTTCCGGTACTCGCGGTCGCGCACCGACGCCTCCATGGCGGGCGTCCACTCCACGTCCTTCTGCCAGTGCGACTTGAGTTCGTCGAGGTCGTTCCACACCCCGGTCGCCAGACCGGCCGCGTACGCGGCGCCCAGACAGGTCGTCTCGGAGACCCTGGGCCGGATCACCGGCACGCCGAGCACATCGGCCTGGTGCTGCATGAGCAGGTTGTTCTTCGTCATGCCGCCGTCGACCTTGAGGGTCGTGATGTGCACCCCGGAGTCCTGGTACATGGCGTCCACGACCTCACGCGTCTGCCAGCTCGTGGCCTCCAGCACGGCGCGGGCGAGGTGGGCCTTGGTGACGTACCGGGTCAGTCCGGTGACGACCCCGCGCGCGTCGGAGCGCCAGTAGGGCGCGAACAGGCCCGAGAAGGCGGGCACGATGTACGCACCGCCGTTGTCCTCGACGCTCGCCGCCAGCGACTCGATCTCGTCGGCGGTGCGGATGATGCCGAGCTGGTCGCGGAACCACTGGACCAGCGCACCCGTTATCGCGATGGAGCCCTCCAGACAGTAGACCGGCGCCTCGCCGCCGATCTTGTAGCCCATGGTCGTCAGCAGCCCGCTCTTCGAGGGCACCGGCCGGTTGCCGGTGTTGAGCAGCAGGAAGCTGCCGGTGCCGTAGGTGTTCTTGGCCGTCCCGACGTCGTAGCAGGCCTGCCCGAACACCGCCGCCTGCTGGTCGCCCAGCGCCGAGGCGACGGGAACACCCGCGAGCTGGCCGACGGCGGTGCCGTACACCTCGGCCGAGGACCTGATCTCCGGGAGGACGGCCTCGGGCACGTTCATCGCGGCCAGGATGGACGGGTCCCACTGGAGGGTCTCCAGGTTCATCAGCATGGTGCGGCCGGCGTTCGTCACGTCGGTGACGTGCTGTCCGCCGTCGATGCCTCCGGTGAGGTTCCAGATCAGCCAGGAGTCGATGGTCCCGAAGGCGATCTCACCGCGCTCGGCGCGGTCCCTGAGGCCCGGCACGTTGTCCAGCAGCCAGGCGGCCTTGGGACCGGAGAAGTAGCTCGCCAGCGGCAGTCCGGTCTGCTCCCGGAAGCGGTCCTGCCCGTCGGTACCGCCCAGCTGGTTGCACAGGGCCGCCGTGCGGGTGTCCTGCCAGACGATCGCGTTGTGTACCGGCTTGCCCGTGGCGCGGTCCCACAGGACCGTCGTCTCCCGTTGGTTGGTGATGCCGAGTGCGCTGAGCTGGTCGGCGCGCAGTCCGGCCTTGGCGATCGCTCCGGCGACGACGGCCTGCACCTTGGACCAGATCTCGGTGGCGTCGTGCTCCACCCAGCCCGGCTTGGGGAAGATCTGGCGGTGCTCGCGCTGGTCGACGGCGACGATCGCGCCACCGTGGTCGAAGATGATGCAGCGGCTCGAGGTGGTGCCCTGGTCGATTGCGGCAACGTACTTTTCGACGGTGTCCGTCATGGCTGCCCCTTGGTCGCTGAGTCAGAAGGCTACGTTGTAGATGAGGCCCGCGAGCGCTCCGCCGATCAGTGGGCCGGCGACCGGGATCCAGGCGTAACCCCAGTCGGACGTCCCCTTGTTGGGGATCGGCAGGAAGGTGTGCACGATGCGTGGGCCGAGGTCGCGTGCCGGGTTGATGGCATAGCCGGTGGGCCCGCCGAGGGAGAGTCCGATGCCGACGACGAGCAACGAGACGATGAGCACGGTGGTGCCGGACTCGCCGAGCCCCTTGGTCAGCCCGAAGGCGAGGATGGGCAGCACGAGCGAGATCGTCGCGATGATCTCCGTGATGAGGTTGGCGACCGGATTCCGGATCTCCGGGATGGTGGAGAAGATGCCGAGGGTCGGCGTCGGTTCCTCCGGTGAACCCTCCTTCTCGACGTTCGCCTGGAACTGGGCGAGATAGACCAGGTAGGCCAGTACGGCGCCGAGCATCGCGCCGACGATCTGGCCCAGCAGGTACACCCAGACCTTGTCCCACTTGCCGGTGTCGACGGCGATTCCGATGGTGACGGCCGGGTTGAGGTGCCCGCCGGAGAGGGGAGCGGCGGTGTACGCGCCCGCCAGCACGCCGAATCCCCAGCCGAAGGCGATCACGACCCACCCCGAGGCCCGCGCCTTGGAGTATCTGAGGGTGACGGCGGCGCAGACGCCGGCACCGAAGAGGATCAGGATGGCGGTGCCGATGATCTCGCCGACGAATATGTCTCCGTTGCTCATGGCGGCTCCTAGACGCTGGCCCGGGGGTTCGGCCCCGGTACTTCGAGCAGGAACGGGTTCCCCTGGCGACTTCAGCCGAAGGCAGGGAAGTCCCGCGCCCCGCCCCGGCGTCCGTGACGAGCGTGCCGTCGTGGCCGAACCGCCCCTGGCGAACGGGCCATGGCTCAGAGAAGGCCCGCGGCGCAGTGCCTGATAACGCCGAGAATGTACGGCGATGTCGACCGACACCGGGAAGTGTTCACCGGCACTCTGGGAGCGTCAAGGTCGTGGACGGCATCGGTGACAGCCGCTCGCCCGGTCGATGAACATGTGGGCCGTGCCGCCGGGGGGGCCCAGCGCGCCCCCGCCGGCGGCGCCCCCCAACCCCGGGCGGGGGGCGCGGGGCCCCCAGTGGGGCGCCCCCCCGAGCGGGGGGCCCGGCAAACGCGTGCCGGTGCCGCGGTCAGCCGAGTGGTTCCACGGCCGCGTATCCCACCTGGGCGGGAGTCGCTCCGGTGCCACGCCGGATCTCGTGTCCGGGCAGCCCCGCCCGCCCGAGCACCCAACTCGCCCCGCGCAAGGACTTCGCGGCCTTCTTCAGCGGTGCCAGACACGCGGCGGCCTGCCGGTGGTCGGACACGCTGCCCGGCCCGCACACGACGGTGGCCAGGGACAGCGTGACGGCTGTCTCTT